>CBINKF010000110.1:0-8101 GCA_966251115.1 uncultured Cellvibrio sp. | reverse complement strand
ACGGGCGGCCTTTTCATTTACAAGCCTGCCTTGTAATTGTTGTGTGCAAGGCGCTCTACTCATGGCTAATGATTCAGACTCAGATTTTTTCCTCCAGCAAATGAAAGGGGTAAAGCCCATCAAGGTGGAGGCGCGTGTCGATCTGGTGACCAGTCAGGTAGATAAGATCAGTGCTGAAGCGCGACGCAAAGCGGCTACGGCGGTGCTGGCCCAGGATAAAAACTTCCTCTCCGGCGAATACATAGAGCCGGTGGAACCTTTGGCGGTTATCGAGTTCAAGCGCGATGGTATTCAGACGGGCGTTTATCGCAACTTGCGCCTGGGCAAGTATCAAATTGATGCGCGCCTGGACTTGCACCATATGACCGTCGACATGGCGCGCAACGCCGTCTACCAATTTATAAAAGACTGCATGAATCACGACATTCGCTGTGCGCTTATCACCCATGGCAAGGGCGAGGGTCGCGGTGAAACTGCTCAGCTAAAAAGCTGCGTCGCCCACTGGTTGCCGCAGTTTACCGAGGTGATGGCTTTTCACTCGGCGCAGCGCCAGCACGGCTGGGTGGGTGCTACCTATGTGCTGCTGCGCAAAAGTGATAAGAAAAAACTGGAAGCCTGGGAAATGCACAATAAGCGTTGATTGGGCTGATTTGGTCAACCGCTCGAGCTGCACAAGGAGTCTGTGTGTTAGATATTTTCTTCATAAAATCCCCGCAAAATTCCCATTTCCTGTCGAAATCTTCGCCGGGTAACTCATTCTTTTCCTTAAATTTCATTAAAAACAATGACTTAAGTTAAAATAAGTGAGGTTAATTTTATTACATGTAACAAATTGACTTATTACATGTAATGATCTAACTTTAAGCACATGGAACAGAAATCATCAGCCCACTACCAGCGTGAGTACCGCAAGCGATTGCGCGAACTCGGCCTGGTAAAAAAAGAAGTCTGGATACTTCCAGAAAATGCCCGTCGGCTCGCGGATTGTGAGCGGGAGCTGCGTCTGCCTATGACAAAGCATGCCCAGCTAGCCGAATTGGCCAATTCCACTGTGTTAGCACCCAAAGGAGACGATTTGATGGCAGATGCAATGCAACCCTGGACAACCGAGCGTTTGTACGAGGCTTTGCGGCACACCGAATTATTTGAAAGCGCGCGCGCGGAAATCGAGTTGATCGATGGTATTTCGCCTGCGCTGCATATAGTGATGTATGAATTCGGCGACTTGCCGGTGTTTGTCACTGTGGCGGGCGAGCAGATCCTGGTGGAGTCGCTGCTCTGGTCGGTTAATGAGGTTAACAATCCTTCGCTGTTTAACGAGACCATATTGCGCACTCACAAGTATTTCCCGCTGTCGACTATCAGCCTGGACAAAATCGACGGCGACGATTGCTACCACATGTTTGGTGCCTTAAGTGCGCTCTCCAGTATCAACAATATTTTGCTGGAGATAGAAGTGCTGGCCGCCAACGTGATTCAGGCAACCCAGGCGTATAGCGAATTTTTAAATGAGTAATTAATTGAAACGAGCAAACTAGCAAAGGTGAAGCATTATGAACATTTGGTCAAAAATGATTACGGCCTTGCGTGGTGGTGTAAATGAAGCGGGTGAAACCATAGTGGACAGCCAAGCGCTGCGAATCCTGGATCAGGAAATTCGCGATGCCAATGAGGAGCTAAAACGCTCTAAAGATGGTTTGGCCGAAATCATGGCGCGCAAAAAATTGGCCGAGGAAAAGTGTAACCAGCTGCGCAAGCAAATTGCTGAGCACGAAGGTTACGCTGTTAAAGCTCTGGAAAAATCCGATGAGGCTTTAGCTCTGGAAGTTGCCGGGCGTATCGCCGAGCTGGAGGCTAGCTTGTCCTCTGAGCAAGAGGCTGAGCAGGAATACAGCAACAGCGTGGATAAACTGCGTCTGGCCATTGCCCAGGCGGAGCAAAATTTAAAACGCATGAAACAACAAGTGGATACCGTAAAGGCTACCGAAAATGTACAAAAAGCCCAGGCGGCGGTCGCTGAGCGCCATGCCGGTTCCAACTCCAAAATGCGCACCGCCATGGAGTCGCTGGAGCGTATCAAAGAGCGCCAGGCATTAAAGGATGCGCAAATTAAAGCCGCCGCGGAAATGGCTACCGAATCGACTGATGACTCGCTCAAAGCCAAATTGGAAGCAGCCGGTATAGCGGGCAAGCAGCAGCAAGCGAGCGATGTATTGGCGCGAATTAAAGGCCGCCAAGCCGAACACTAATTGCTGAATTACATTGTGAAGCCGCTCAAACCCTAACACCCGAAAGGAGTTGGTTATGAAAAATACTAAATGCGCGTGTTCAAACAATAAAATGTCGCGGGGCATGGCCATAGGTGTGGCTATAGGCGCTGCCTTTGGTGCTGCTTATGGAAATATGGGGCAGGCCGTCGGCTTTGGTATCGCCTTTGGCGTCATCCTGGGAATGGTTTGGACAAAATTGTCCCGCGCAACTGATTGATAACAACTGATTTGGATATTGCCTATGGAAACTTTTATTCGAATTACCGCCAGTTTTCCCACCATGATTTTTACCTTCCTGGTGCTGCTGTCGATGCTGTTTTGGCTCTCGTCCTTTATGGGTTTGGTGGATGCCGATGCGCTGGATGTAGACCTGCCGGAAATCGATGGGCAGATGGCGATGAATTCGAGTGAGGGCGAATCCTTTGGTGAAATCTTTGTCGGCTTTTTAACCAAGTTAGGGCTCAATGGTGTACCTGTAACTATTGTCGTCACCTTGATTGGTTTTATTGGCTATCTGAGCAGCTACTACCTGGCCTATGTGTCTGAATTTATTTTGGGCATCACCCTGACCAAATGGTTGATAGGTATTCCGATTTTGCTCATCTCTTTGTATTTATCGGTGAGGGTAACCTCCATAGCGATTCGTCCGCTACGCCGGTTTTACATCAAAGTCAGCCAGAATGTTGAGAAAAAAATCCTCGGTCAAACCGCGCTGGTGCGCAGCCTACGTCTGGATGCCAGTCGCGGGGAGGTAGACTTTGATGATGGTGGCGCTGGCTTGATTTTAAAAGCCAAAGCCCGCGGAGAAATTGAATTTAAAAAAGGCGACAGGGTGGTTTTATTGGAGTATGTCCCTGAAGGTGGATTTTATTATGTAATTTCCGAGCAGGAGTTTATGGGCGGTTAGGACAAAGTCCTGGCGAAAATAATGTTTAAAAATTGCAGTAACTTAATAGTTAAGTTAGCGCAGCCAAATTAATTGCATATCGCAAGTTTATTGGAAAAGGAGCAAGACATGAATTTAGAACTTTTAGGGCCAATCGGTCTGGTTGCTGTCGGGGTATTTATTTTCCTGATGGGCCTGGCCATAGTGTACAAATCTTTCTACTACAAAGTGGCTCAGGGCACAGCGCTGATCGTCAACGATATGAGTGCAACGCCCAAGGTCTACTTCACCGGCGCCATGGTCTGGCCGATCATCCATAAAAAAGAGTTGATGAGTATCTCCTTGATTACACTCGAGGTGGATAGACGTGGCCGCGATGGATTGATCTGTAAAGATAATTTGCGCGCTGACATCACCGTGGCGTTTTACCTGCGCGTTAACGAAACGCCGCAGGACGTGCTGCGTGTGGCCAAAGCCATTGGCGCCGATCGCGCCTCCGACCAGGAGGCAGTGTACCAACTGTTTGCCGCCAAGTTCTCGGAGGCGTTAAAAACCGTGGGCAAGCAGATTGAATTTATTCAATTGTTTGAAAATCGCCTGGAATTCCGTGAAAAAATTATCCAGGTCATTGGCGATGATATGAATGGCTATGTACTGGAGGACGTGGCCATCGACTATATCGAGCAAACGCCCAAGTCCTCGCTCGACCCCAGCAATATCCTCGATGCTGAAGGTATTAAAAAGATTACCGAGCTGACTGCTGCGCAAAACGTGCGCACCAATATTCTGGAGCGCGACGAAGAGCTGGCAATCAAGAAAAAGAATGTGGAAACCACTGAGGCCATGCTTGCCCTTGAGCGCCAGCAGGCCGATGCCGAGGCGCGCCAGAAGCGCGAGATAGCCACTATCCAGGCGCGCGAAGAGGCCGAGACCAAAAAAGTCCAGGAAGAAGAGCGCCGCAAATACGAGCAGACCTCGATTCAGGTGGCGCAAGAGCTGGCGGTGCAAACCGAAAACCAAAAACGCGAAATCGAAGTGGCCGAGCAAAACCGCCTGCGCGCTGTGGCGATTGAGGAAGAAAAAGTCACCCGTGCGCGTGAGCTGGAAGTGGTTGCGCGCAAACGTGAAGTAGAGCTGCAAACCATTGAAGCGGAAAAAGCCATAGAGCTGCAGAAAAAAGAAATCGCCAATGTAATTCGCGAGCGCGTGGTGGTGGATAAAACCGTGGCCATCGAAGAGGAGCGCATTAAAGAAGTGCGCGAAGTTTCCGACGCCGATCGCAAGAAACAAGTGCAGGTGCTGGCTGCCGAGGCCAAGGCCGAAGAAGAAAAAGTGAAACAAGTAAAAGCCGCAGAGGCCGAAGAACTCTCGGCCAAGCATAAAGCCAGCGAAATTATGACCCTGGCACAAGCCAAGCTGGAGGCCTCATCCAAAGAAGCCGAAGCCATGAAAAAAATGGCCGAAGGTATCCAGGCAGAGCGGGCCGCGCCAGGCTTTGCCGATGCCAAAGTGCAGGAGGCGCGCGCAGTGGCCATCGAGAAAGAAGGCATGGCCGAGGCCAGTGTGATTCGCGCCAAAGGCACCGCCCAGGCCGATGCCGGTAAAGCGGAAGCGGAAGTTATTACTGCCAAAGGCAGTGCCGAAGCGGGTGTGATTGCGGTGAAAGGTAGTTCGGAAGCGGGTGCCAAAAAAGAAATTGGTTTGGCCGGCGCCGATGTAACGCGCGAGCAATTCAAAGCCGAAGCCGAGGGCCTGGTGGAGAAGTTCGATGCTATGAACTCTATGAGTGACAAGGCGCGCGAGCACGAAGAGTATCGCATGGGGCTGGAAACCGCCTTCAAAGAAACTCTGGCCAGTATCGAAGCGGGCAAAGAAATTGCGAAAGAGAATGCCGACATTCTCGCCATCGCATTGCAAAAAGCCCATATCGATATCGTCGGCGGCGAAGCGCAGTTCTTCGACAACTTCGCCAAGTCGCTGTCGATTGGCAAAGCCATCGATGGCTTGGCGGGCAAGAGCGGTGTCATCCAGGCAGTGCTCGACAGGTTCGTCAATAAAGCGGCCGCCCCGGCTCCAACCGAGGTGAAAAAAGAGAAAGCCGAAGATGCGGAAGTGATTGGTTAACTTTATGTAACCCCACCCTAGCCCTCCCCTTAAAAAGGGGAGGGAAGCAAATATTTCACTGCTAAATTTCAATTGCTAATCGATTGGCAGGAACTATTCCTCCCACTTGTCAAAGGGGGAGGCTAGGAGAGGGTTTAACTTCGATTGCTCGAAAGCCCGACAGAACAACAAGGAAAACTTTATGTCGCAAGCAACTCAAGCCGCTGACGAATCTCTGGTCGACAATGCCGTCGCTCAGGGCGGCGCTTACGAGGTTATTCGCAAACGTCTGCTGGATCAGGGGCAGGCGCTCAACCAGGGCGTGCGCGCGTTAAACGAAGCGCGCTTGGCGGAGTTTGGCAGCTCCGCCATGGCAGTGGTGGCGCGGGTGCGGGTGCGCACCGAAAACAATTGCGTGCCGCGCGATATAGTGCAGGCAGGGGATCTGCTGCTGTTTGGTTTTAACGTGTTTATCGGCCTTAAAAAAGAAACCAAGGTCGAAGATGTATTTGCGCTTTTTAATTGCCAGCAGGGCGAATCTGGCCTGGAGTTAAACCCGGCACCTTTGGCGGGCAGCTTTTTAAGCGAGCAGAGTTTCGTTAATGATTTTGACGAGCTCTATCGCTATTACAAAAATACCAAGTTGGTGGAACTCACCATCAACAATGGTCATCTGCTCGCTGGCTTTCAAATTGGCGAGCGCCTGGATGACCTGCGGGTTTTTCGCTGGGCCATTTCTGCCGATGGCAAACAATTTAACTACGTCGACAATCGCGGCGAGCGCGACATCCAATTGCCGCCGGCATTTGATTTTGAATGGCAGGCCACCAGCCGCGATGACGCCATACTGGGCCGCCACCCGCATTTGAATATTCTCGATAAGGTTTTTGTTGAAACCGTTGGTGGCGACCTGACCATCAAGGTGGAAAACAACACCGAAGATGGCCTGGGTATTTACCGCGAACCGGTGGAGGATAAAACCCAGTCGCTGGACGACGCCGCTATTTTTTACGCCCAGGTGGGAAACCTGATTCTGTTAAAAATTCGCCCCTACCGCGAGGAGGAGTGGCGCTATTTAATTTTTAACGAGCTCACCCAAACGGTACTGCGCCTGGATGCTATTGGCCAATCCTGCGTGCAGCTACCGGAAAACCACGGCGTAATTTTCCCCGGTGGTTACTATTTAAATAACGGCGAATGCAAAACCTTTGAGGAGGATAATAGTGCGTTTCGCTTTAAGCGCAGCCTGCGTTCGCCCAATGGCGAAGATGTGCTCTATGTTTTTTACGAGCCGGTGGATGGACGTGTTTGCCTGCTCACTTACAACCTGATTGAAAAAACGCTGCAGAATCCCCTCTACGGCAATGGTTACGCCCTGGCGGAGGACGGCCAACTGGTTATTTTTACCGCCGAGGCAGAGCCCACCCGCGTCCACCCTATGCAAATCTGGGCTACGCCTTTTGAAAGTGCCGAGCATGCGAGCAAAGCGCCGCCGCGGCAAAATTTTTATGGCCGTATCGGCAACAACGAGCTGGTGCGCGGCATCTCCGATTTTTATAGCCTGGGGCGGATGATTGCCAACCAGTCGGTCTCGCTAAAACTCTATGAGGAGTTAAGTCAGTCAGCGAAAAAAGTATTTGATGTCTACCACTGGCTGAACGACCCAGAAACCAAATCCATAGCCAACACCTTAAAAGAGGTGGCCGCCACGGCTGAATTGGTAATCGACGAATTTGAAAAAGTCGAATCCATTCGCGCGCAATCGGCAAAAGCCATGCAGGAGGCGGAGGCAGCGCAGGAAAAATTATTGCAACTGCTGCGCCCGGAAAACTGGGCGACGCCGGAGGACTATGTTGATGGCCTCACTCAGTTGCGCCGCCAGCGCGGCCAGCTCGCTAGCATTCGCGAGCTGCGCTATATCAACCTCGAGCGCATTGCCGAGTTGGATCAGGTATTAGCCCAGGCGGGTGAGCAGCTCAGCCAGCAGACGGTAGAATTTCTCGCGCGCGACCAGGCCTTTGCACCCTATGAGGCGCGCATCGCGCAGCTTAACCGCGACCTCGATGCCACCGCGACCAATGCCGAATTAAAACCCCTGGTGGAGACCATTGAAACTGTCGCGGCCGGCTTGGATTTGCTCTCAGAATTAATGGGCACCTTAAAAGTAGAAGATGCCACCCTGCGCACGCGCATAGTGGATGCTATTTCCGAAATTTATGCGCGCCTTAACCAAACCCGCGCCAACGCCAAGCACAAGCAAAAAAGTTTTGGCTCGGCTGAAGCTGTGGCGCAATTCGGCGCCCAGTTTAAATTGTTTTCGCAAAGTATTACTCACGCCCTGGGCCTGGCCAGCACGCCTGAGCGCTGCGATGAGCAGCTGTCTAAATCCCTGGTGCGCCTGGAAGAATTGGAAGGCCAGTTCAGTGAATACGACCAATTCCTCAGCGATATTATGGCCAAGCGCGAGGAGATCTACGAAGCCTTTCAGGAGCACAAGCAGCGTCTGCTCGACGAGCGCCAGCGCAAGGCGCAAAACCTCAGCGATGCCGCCGCGCGGATTTTAGCCAGCATTGAAAAGCGCTCGCTGAGTATTAGCAATCAGGATGAGCTGAATACCTATTTCGCCTCGGATGCCCTGGTGCAAAAAATCCAGGAATTAATCGAGCAATTAAAAGCGCTGGATAACGCCGTTAAGGCCGACGATGTGGATGCGCGTTTTAAAGCCATTAAAGGCCAGGCACTGCGCGCGCTACGTGACAAGAGCGATATTTTTGAAGAGGGCGGCAATGTTATCAAACTGGGGCCGCGCCACAAATTCAGCGTTAATACCCAGGAGCTGGAC
>CBINKF010000109.1:0-8142 GCA_966251115.1 uncultured Cellvibrio sp. | reverse complement strand
TAAGCTGTTTTAAATCCCTCCCAACCTCCCTTTGAAAAGGGAGGAGCTTATCTCCCCTCTTTAATCAAGAGGGGCTGGGGGAGATTTAAAGTCTTGACTGACTGGCATTGCGCGATCAGGCGGCGTCTTTGCTGCAATATTTATTCAGGGTACTAATTATGGCGCTAGCTCAGCAGTGCTTCCACCCCGTAGAGCGCGGCCAGCTTGGCGGTGGCGGCGGGCAGGCCGCTGATTTGCAATTCCAGCCCTCGCGCTTTGGCCAGTTTGCGCGCCTCTATCACCAGCGCCACCAGCGCTGAATCGGCATAGGTCACGCCGCTGCAATCCAAATGCGTGACGCCCGGCTGCAACTGGGCCTGTAATTGCTGGTTGATGCTCGCGGCAGAGTCAAAACTCACTTCACCACCCAGTTGCAATTGGCCATTGGCTAAATCTAATTGGCTCATAGCGCATTCGCCGCGCGGTTTTGCGCTTTAAGGTTGGCGATAAAGCCGTCCATGCCCAGCTTTTTAATGTCGCCGTCAAACTGGCCTCGCACCGTCACCACCATGCTCACGCCCTCCACCACCACATCGATCAGCTGCCACTGGTTGGCCTTGCTCAGCTCCAGGCGCAGCAGCACATTGACCCGCTGGCCGGCCTCGTCGCGCACCATAATTTTTAAATTGCTGCGGCCCTTGCCGGAATCCTGGGTGCCGATAATTTGCGGTTGGGCGTTGCGGTAGGCGAACAGGGTGCGGGTGTAGGTGCGCAGCAAAAAATCTTTGAACTCGGCCACCACTTCGGCTTTTTGCGCGTCGCTGGCCGCGCGCCAGTGGGTGGCCATGGCGAGCATGGCCATGCGCTCTATGGCCAGATAGGGCAGGGCTGCATCGGCGACTTTTTGGTTAAAAGCGGCGGGCTGCTCACTGTAGAGTTTTTCGTTGTCGCGCATCAGCGTCAGCACCTGGCCGATGGCGGCATCCATAGCCGTACTTGGGTCGGGCGTTTTTTCGCTAGCGGGTGCGGCGGCGCGCGCGCTGCCCAAGCTGAGCATTAACAGCAGCGCCAGGCCGAGACGATTTAGCGTGAAGAAGACATTATTCATGGCTGGTGTTGCCTCCGCCCGATGCTTGTTTAAGGCCAAAGGCGCCTATGAGTTTTTCCAGCACCACCGCCGAGGAGGTCAGCTGGATGGCGTCGCCCGGTTGCAGCATTTCTGTATCGGCGCCCGCCTCCAGGCCTATGTACTGCTCGCCCAAGAGGCCGGCGGTGAGGATGCTGGCGCTGGAGTCGCTGCTGAACTGGTAGCGGTTGTCCAGTTGCATTTCCACCCGCGCCTGGTAGCTTTTGGGGTCCAGCCTGATCGAAATAACCCGGCCGATATTGACCCCGGCACTTTTGACCGGCGCGCGCACCTTGAGCCCGCCGATATTGTCGAAGTAGGCGATCACCGGGTAGCTGGGCGCGGCGGACAGGCTGCTCTGGTTGGCCACGCGCAGCGCCAAAAAGATTACCGCCGCCAGCCCCAGGGCGATAAACAGCCCCACCCAAAAATCCAATAAGTTGCGGTTCATGGTTTATATCCCTCGAAACATAAATGCGGTTAACACAAAGTCCAGCGCCAGCACTACCAGCGCCGAGGCCACTACTGTGCGCGTAGTGGCGCGCGAGACACCCTCGGCGGTAGCCAGGGCAAAGTAGCCCTGGTAGACGGCGATCAGACTCACTGCCAGGCCAAACACCAGGCTTTTGATGGCGCCGTTGAGTACGTCCTGATACAGATCCACGGCGTTTTGCATCTGCCCCCAGAAGATACCCGGGTCCACCTTGAGCAGCTGCACCGCCACCAGATAGCCGCCCCAGATGCCGGTGACGCAGAAGATCATATTGAGCAGCGGCAGCGAGATAACCCCGGCCCAGAAGCGCGGCGCTATCACCCGCGCTATGGGCTGAATCGCCATCATCTCCAGCGCGGTCAGCTGCTCGGTGGCTTTCATCAAGCCGATTTCGGCGGTAACGGCAGAGCCGGCGCGGCTGGCAAACAGCAGCGCCGAGAGCACCGGGCCCAGCTCGCGCACCAGCGCCAGCGCCACCACCATGCCCACGCCATCGCCCGAGCCAAAGCGCTCCAGGGTGTCGTACATCTGCAGCCCCAGCACCAGGCCGACAAACAGCCCTGAGACCAGGATAATCAGCAGCGAGAGCACGCCGATCGAGTAGATCTCGCGCACCACCAGGCGCGGCCGCGCCAGGCTGGTGCCGGACATCCACAGAATACTGGCGAGGAAATGGCCGACCTGGCCCAGCTGGCTAATGGCGTCGTTTACCGGGCGACCCAGGGCGCGCAGGCTGGTGTTGATAAGTTTTCCTAG
This sequence comes from uncultured Cellvibrio sp., assembly GCA_966251115.1. GTDB lineage: Bacteria > Pseudomonadota > Gammaproteobacteria > Pseudomonadales > Cellvibrionaceae > Cellvibrio. The sequence continues at coordinate 5,788 of CBINKF010000109.1, read as the reverse complement.
GGGGGTGCCGATCATCATTCGCCCTCCAGCAGTGAGCTTAGGTAATCCGGCGCCGGGTAGTGGAAGGGCACACTGCCCTCGGCGGCGCCGCGCACAAACTGGGCGACATAGGCCTGATCGGACACGCGTATCTCCGCGGGAGTGCCCTCGGCCACCACCTCGCCCTCGGCGATCACATAGACGTAATCGACAATATTGAGTGAGGCGGCAATATCGTGGGTAACCACGATTGAGCTGGCGCCCAGGGCATCGTTAAGTTTGCGGATCAGCTGGGCGATAACGCCGAGCGAAATAGGGTCGAGGCCGGCAAAGGGTTCGTCGTAGAGGATCAGCTCCGGGTCCAGGGCAATGGTGCGCGCCAGCGCCACCCGCCGCGCCATACCGCCCGACAGCTCCGAGGGCATAAGGCTGTGGGCACCGCGCAGGCCCACCGCCTGGAGTTTCATCAGCACCAGGCTGCGGATCAGCGACTCCGGCAGCTGGGTGTGCTCGCGCATCTGGAAGGCGATATTTTCAAACACGCTCTGGTCGGTAAACAGGGCGCCCATCTGGAACAGCATGCCCATCTTGCGCCGCAGGGCAAAAAGCGCGCGGTTATCCAGTTGCGGCACCGACTGGCCATCGACCACAAGTGACCCGGAACTGGGCCGCAACTGGCCGCCAATCAAGCGCAGTATGGTGGTTTTACCGCAGCCGCTGCCGCCCATAATCGCCACCAGTTTGCCGCGCGGCACCTTGAGGCTGACATTGCGCAACACCTGCCGCTCGCCATAGCCAAAGCAGACCTGCTGCAGCTCCACCATGGGCTGGTCGCTCGCGTTGAGCGTTGGGGTATTCGCCATAAAAATCCTTAGGGGCGAGTTAAAGTTGGAACATTAAGCCTAGTTCATCAGGCTTAGGCAATGGAAGCCTTGATAGAGATCAGCAATTGGTAAAAACCTGGGCCACAAGCCGGGGTGAAATACCGGTTATGCAATCAATTTTTACCCTGGCGATCTAGCGCTTGTGTTCAGATTACTTCGATGGTGACATGCGCAAGCTCGCGGTAACCCGAGAGCTGCTGGCGAATTTGCTCCACATCCAGGTTGCCCTGTTCGCTCAGGGTTAACACTCAGGCGTACTGGCCGGCGTTAACGCGCCTGAGGTGCAAATACACCATGTCACCCGCCACCTGGTCGCTGGCCATATGAGCGCGAATTTTATCCACTAGTGGTGTATCCATTTCGGCATCCAGCAAAATTTTGCCGCTCTGTTTGAGCAGGCCTAAGGCCCAGACCGCCACCAAAACACCACCGACAATTCCCATCAGCGGGTCGAGCCAGATAAAACCAAAATATTTTCCGCCTAAAAGCGCGACTATGGCGAGCACGGAGGTAAGTGCATCGGTTAATACGTGGATATAAGCTGCTCGCAGATTTAAATCTTTGTGCTGGTGCTGGTCGTGGTCGTCATGATGATGACTGTGACTATCGTGAGTGTGGCTATCATGACCGTGACTATCATGACCGTGACTATGGCCATGCCCCTCATGCAGCCAAAAGGCGCAGATTAAATTCACCAGCAAACCCACCAGGGCAATTGCAATCGCCTGATCAAAATGTATCGCGCTGGGATTGATCAGGCGCACCACAGATTCAAACAACATAGTGCCGGCAATCAGCACCAGCAGCAGCGCGCTGGTATAGCTGCCAAGGATTTCAATTTTCCAGGTGCCAAAGGCAAAGCGGCCGTCCTGCGCAAAACGCCGCGCCAGAACATAGGCCATAAGCGCCAGCCCCAGGGCCAGCATATGCGAGCTCATATGCCAGCCATCGGCCAGCAGCGCCATGGAGTTGTAGTAGTAGCCCCCAACAATTTCCAACACCATCATCACCCCGGTGAGGATCATGGCACGGCGGGTGTTTTTTTCCGCCGCCGGATTGGGCGGCGTTTGAATTTGGTTATTGCACAGGGGGCTGTAGGACATGGGTTGGCTCGCGGATTACTGAGTTACTGGCTAATTAGGCCCAGTATAAAGCCATTTACATTTTGAAACGTCTCAACTAAAAGTGTCCGGTTTTGCTTGGCCAGTACCCAGATAAGCTGTGTTTGGCTATCGAGTATTAGGCGGCCCGGCAAAAACTTCGCCTGAATCAACATTTATGTTTTTCGATCCCAATGTGCGCAAGATCACGTATTTTCATGCCACCTTGCGTATTAATCCACATTGATATGGTAAATCTGACCATATTTATATGGTTAAATTGACAATAACTAAAATGGCTCGTATACAAGTGCTCTTCGGACGGGGCTCGCCGTTACAACAATAACAGCCATGCTGTAAGGCCCGCCGAAAAACCCCCATCCGCAAGGGGTGGGATACACCAACGCCCTCCACCTGTGTGTGGTAGTGGTGGAGGGGCACTCAAGGAGTTCAATAATGATATTAAAATCCATCGGCAAAGGAGTCGTAGCTGGTTTTATCTGCGCGACTGCCCTCTGCACAACAGCGACACAAGCTCAAACCATTTCCTCCAACCAAACCGGAACCCACAACGGTTACTACTATTCCTTCTGGACCGAAGGGACGGGCCAGGTCTCCATGACCCTGGGCGCGGGTGGCAACTACAGCACCAACTGGAACAATGTGGGCAACTTTACCGCCGGTAAGGGCTGGGCGACAGGCGGGCGTAAAAACGTCACCTTTTCGGGCAGCTTTAACGGCGGCAGCAACGGTTACCTGGCGGTTTACGGCTGGACCAAAAATCCGCTAATCGAGTACTACATAGTGGAAAACTACGGCAGTTGGACCCCGCCCGGTGCCACCAGCCTGGGGACTTTCACCTCTGATGGCGGCACCTACAACATCTACAAAACCACCCGCACCAATGCGCCTTCGATTATCGGCACAGCCACGTTTAACCAATACTGGAGTGTGCGCACCAGCAAGCGCTCCAGCGGTACGGTGACTACCGGCAACCACTTTGATGCCTGGGCGGCCAAGGGCATGAATATGGGCAGCACTTGGGATTACATGATTGTGGAAACCGAGGGCTACCAGAGCACCGGCAATTCCAACATCACCGTGGGCGAATCCACCGGTGGTGGCGGTAACTCCAGCAGCGCCGCATCCAGTAGTGCGACTAGCTCCAGCGCCAATAATGGCGGCGGTGGCAGCGGCGGCATAGTCGTACGTGCGCGCGGCACCAGCGGCGCCGAGCACATCAACCTGCGCGTGGGCGGCACCACAGTGGCGAGCTGGACCCTGAGCACCAGCGCCGCCAACTACAGCTACAGCGGCAGCGCCTCGGGCGATATCCAGGTACAGTTTGATAACGACGCCAGCGGCCGCGATGTGATTCTGGATTACATCCAGGTGAATGGCGAAACCCGCCAGGCGGAGGACATGGAGTACAACACCGCCACCTATGCCAATGGCAGTTGCGGTGGCGGCTCCTACGCCGAAACCATGCACTGCAACGGTGTGATCGGTTTTGGCTACACCTACGACTGCTTTAGCGGCAACTGCAGCAGCGGCAACGCCAGCAGCTCCAGTGGCACTACCAGCAGTAGCGGCAACACCGGTGGTGGCACCAGCTGTAATGGCTATGTGGGTATTACCTTTGACGATGGCCCCACCTCCAACACCACAACGCTAATCAACCTGCTCAAGCAGAACAACCTGACCCCGGTTACCTGGTTTAACCAGGGCAATAACGCCACCGCCAACAAGGCGCTTATCGCCCAGGAGCTGAGTGTGGGTGAAGTGCAAAACCACAGCTACAGCCACTCGCACATGGCCAGCTGGGGCTATCAGCAGAGCTATGATGAACTCAACAGCACCAACCAGGCGATCCAGGCCGGCGGCGCGTCTAAACCCACCCTGTTCCGTCCGCCCTATGGCGAAACCAGCAGCACCCTCAACCAGGCCGCCCAGGCCTTGGGCTTGCGAGTGATTACCTGGGATGTGGACTCGCAGGATTGGAACGGCGCCAGCGCCTCCGCCATTGTCAACGCGGTTAACCAGCTGCAAAACGGCCAGGTGATACTCATGCACGACGGCAGCTACACCAACACCAACAGCGCCATAGCGCAAATCGCCTCAACCTTGCGCAACAAAGGCCTCTGCCCTGGTCGCATCGACCCCAGCACCGGTCGCGCGGTAGCGCCTAGTAACAGTGGCGGTGGAAACAATGGTGGTGGCAGCAGCAGTAGCGCCACCTCATCCAGCAGCTCCAGCGCCAGCTCTACTGCTACCGGCGGCAGCTGCAAATGCAATTGGTGGGGCACTCTCTACCCGCTGTGCACCAGTACCAGCAGCGGCTGGGGTTGGGAGAACTCGCAGAGCTGCATCACTACCAGCACCTGTAACAGCCAGGGCGCTGGCGGTGGCGGGGTGGTGTGTAATTAGTTGTCCGGGATGGATAAAAATGGGCCTCAGTTGAGGCCCATTTTTTTAAATCGCAAACTCACTCGCGGCGACTGGTTTGCCAAAATAATAGCCCTGGTATCTGTAGCAGCCCTGCTGCTCCAGCCAGTTGCGCTGCTCCAGGGTCTCTACGCCCTCCGCAATTACGTTCAAATCCATACTCTGTGCCAGGCGGATAATGGTGAGGGCGATGGCGGCGTCGTTGGGGTCGACGAGTATGTCGCGCACAAAGGATTTATCGATTTTTAATTCGTCGATGGGCAGGCGTTTTAAATAGGCGAGGGAAGAGTAGCCGGTGCCAAAATCGTCGAGCGACAGTTTGATGCCGCGCGCTTTGAGCGCGTTCATCTTGGTAATAATTTCATCCTGATGCGCGAGCAGCATGCTCTCGGTCAATTCCAGTTTTAAGCGGCGCGGGTCGATACCGGTGCGCTCGACTGTATCCAGCAATTGCGCCACAAACTGCGGGTGCTGGAACTGACGTGCGCTGATATTGATGGATAGGTTAAGTTTGGCGGTGGCGGGCGATTTGGCCCAGCTGAGCAACTGCGCGCAGGCGGCTTCCAAAATCCACTGGCCGAGGGGCAGGATCAGGCCCGACTCTTCCGCCAGGGGGATAAATTCCAGCGGCGAGACCAGGCCGCGCTTGGGGTGTTGCCAGCGGATAAGTGCCTCGGCACCCTGGCACTGGCCTTCGCGGTCCATTTGCGGCTGATAAAAAAGAGTGAATTGCTGGCTGGCGAGGGCCTCGCGCAGTTGCGCCTGCAGGGCAAAGCGCTCGGCACTTTGCGATTGCATCTGCGGGTCGAAAAAGCGATAGGTGTTGCGCCCGCTGGCTTTGGCCTGGTACATGGCCTGGTCGGCCTGTTTGAGCAGTTCATCGCTGTCCTGGATTTGCGGATCGAACAGGGTGATACCCAGGCTGGGGGTGGCGACGTATTCGGAGTCTTCCAGGCTGTAGGGCGCGTTGAGCAGCGCCAGAATTTTTTCGGCGATGCTCTGCACCTGGTGCTGGGCGAGGTCGCGATCTTTGCTCAGGCCTTCCAATACCACCAAAAACTCATCGCCGCCCAGGCGCCCGACGGTATCCTCCTGGCGCACTGAATCGCGCAAGCGCTTGGCTACCGCCACCAGCAGCAAATCGCCTATGTGGTGGCCGCGGTTGTCGTTGAGGGTTTTAAAGTCGTCCAGGTCGATAAAGATAATTGCCCCCAGGTTGCCCATGCGCGCGCTGGTGGCCAGGGCGTGGTCGAGGCGATCCTGCAGCAGGCGGCGGTTGGGCAGTTCGGTGAGCGAGTCGTAAAACGCCAGGTGGTTGATGCGCGCTTCGCTGGCCTTGCGCTCGGTAATGTCAGTGAGGGTGGAAACGTAATGGCTGGT
>CBINKF010000108.1:0-8150 GCA_966251115.1 uncultured Cellvibrio sp. | reverse complement strand
CGGGTTGCGCACCAGCGCCTGGAAGGTGGCTCCGCTGAGGGCGAGCGCGGCCCCATACTGGCCTTTGCCGGCCATACCGATGTAGTCCCCACCGGCCCGGAAGCCAACTGGAGCAATCCCCCTTTTGAACCGCGTATCGAAAACGGCATGCTGCTCGGGCGCGGCGCCGCCGATATGAAAGGTTCGCTCGCCGCGATGCTGGTGGCCTGCGAGAACTTTGTTGTCGCCCACCCAAACCACAAGGGCCGCATCGCTTTTTTGATCACCAGCGATGAGGAGGGCCCCTCGGTCAACGGCACTGTCAAAGTGGTGGAATGGCTGGAGGCGCGCAACGAAAAAATGACCTGGTGTATCGTTGGCGAACCCTCATCCACCAAAGTGGTTGGCGATGTGATTAAAAATGGTCGTCGCGGCTCCCTGGGCGCGGTGCTCAAGGTCAAGGGTATCCAGGGCCATGTGGCCTACCCGCATTTGGCCGACAACCCCATCCACAAGCTGGCCCCGGCGCTGGCGGAGCTGGCTGGCGAACACTGGGACAATGGCAATGAGTTCTTCCCCGCCACCAGTTTTCAGGTTTCCAATATCAACGGCGGCACCGGCGCCACCAATGTGATTCCCGGTGATGTCACAGTGGTCTTCAATTTCCGCTTCTCCACCGAGCTGACTGAGCAGATACTGCGCCAGCGCACCGAGGCGATTCTCGATAAGCACGGCCTTAACTACGAGTTGCAGTGGACCCTGAGCGGTCAGCCCTTCCTCACCCCGCGCGGCGATCTGGTCAATGCGGTGGTGGATGCGATCAAAGCTGAAACCGGGTTAGACACAGAGCTGTCCACCTCCGGCGGCACCTCCGATGGCCGTTTTATCGCCCCCACAGGTGCGCAAGTGGTGGAGCTGGGGCCCATTAATGCCACCATCCACAAAGTGGATGAGTGTATAAGCGCGGAAGACCTGAATACCCTGACCCGTATTTACCAAAGGACACTGGAAGGTCTGCTGGCCTAAGCGGGAAACCATACCCGTTTACGCCGGTCAGATAGACAACTCCACCCAGGCAGGATGTGATTGACCCGATGAAAATAATTTTACTTCCAGGCTTGGACGGCACAGGGCAACTGCTGCAGTGGTTTACGCCCTGCCTGGAGGGATTGAATTTTCAAGTGGAAGCCTTGCCCGGTGGCACACTCCAGGACTATCCCAGCCTGGCGGAAGCCCTACGCAAATGCCTGCCCGATGAGCCGCTGGTGCTGCTCGCAGAATCCTTTTCCTGCCCCTTAGCGCTCAAGCTGGCGCACACCTGCCCTCAGGTACGCGGGGTTATTTTTGTGGCTGGTTTTTTAACCTCGCCCGGACAAAAAGCCATTAAGTGGGGCACCCGCCTGCTGCTCAACCAGCGCCTAAAAAACCCCCTGGTGCGCTGGGCTGGTAGACGCTGGGGCTTTAACGGCCAGGTGTCGACTGAAGTTAGCGATGCAATCTTCGACCACCTACTCAACCTGGATAAAACCCCACTGCTGGCACGCCTGCAAACCCTGGCGCGGCTGCAAGCCAGCGGCGAAAAAATCCACCAGCCCTGCCTGTATATCCAACCGCGTCAGGACCGCATGGTCACCAACAACAACCTCGCGGATTTTGCCCGCGCCTGCAGTAATCTAAGGGTTGCTCCTCTGGACTCCAGTCATTTTGTACTGCAAACCCATCCACAGCAGGTTGCGCAGTTGGTGCGCGATTTTTTATTGCAACTGCTGCCTCAATCCCAGTTGCAATAAAGCCACAGTCCCAGTTGCAATAAACCCGCGGCGACACGGGCTAAAACCCGGAAAATCTGGCAAGAATTTTTACTTTTTATGCGCCAGCAACCAGGAGTACAAATCATCGCTCGCATAAACCCGCGTCCAGGTATCGTGGTTCATATCTTCTTCCACGGTAAAGCGCACTTCGGTAGCGCCCAGCTGCTCCAGTTTATTTAAGCCCGCATAAAAATATTTTTTAACCACCGAGGTATCGCGCCCGCCGGCAAAAGCCCACACAGGAATATTGGCTTTGGCAATGGGCGCCATTAAATCGGGATGACCCCAACCCACCACGGGAGCAATGGCAGCAAACATGTTGGGGTGCTTGCTGGCCATATACCAGGTGCCAAAGCCGCCGTAACTCAGTCCGGTCAGATAACGGCGATGGCTGTCGGTGCGGTAATTTTTTTGCACGGTGTCAAGCATCGTCAGCAGATCCGCTTCCACCTGCTCCCAGCCCATAGGCAACAGGGGTTTCAGGGTGGACATGTCACTAACTATATCGCCGGCGCTCATGGGTTGCGGAGTGGGAAAACGCGCGGGGCGCGGAGGAACACCCTGAGCCAGGCGCACAGGGATTTCAGCGCGGGTGCGGGCCGCGATATAGGGGATTTTTTCCATGCCGAACATAGGTAGCTGGGGCGAAATAATAATAAAGGGCAGATCCTTTTTTTGAATCCAGGCCTCGTACAGCGGGCCGTTTTTAATCACATAATCCAGCTCGTCGCGACCATCGCCACGCTCACCATTGCCGTGTAAAAACAGCATCAGTGGCCAGCGCTTTTTTGTGTCAGAGTTATAGCCGCGCGGTAAATACACAAAATACTGGTGCTGTTGCTTATCCACCTGGCTGGTGTAACTTAGTCTCAATAATTGATCGCCCAATTGCGGCGCTGGATTTTCCACTGGCGTGGCTTTCTGATCAGCGTTTGAGGCCTGAGCCACGCCACAAACCAGAGCCAGCACCGCACCGATAAGTAAATACTTTTTCATTATTCTGTTCCGTCGCTGTTAATGTCTGCCAAGCATAGCCAATTGCCTGTGCGGATCGCGGAATTTTGCATTTCTTAAACGACCTCAGGCCAATAAAAAAATGCACGCGAGGTTTGGGGGGGCGTAAGTACAGAGGAGGTAAGCAGGGGGCGAGCGAATTAGAATCGCGTCAACCCCGGGTTTAGCAAAGTCTGAGGGCGCCGCCGGCGCCTGACACGCCGGCAGCCAGTGGGCGGACTTTAGTGCTTGGCCACCTTGGAATCCAGGTAACCCATTAAAAACGCCGAGACCACAAAGGTCATATGGATAATCACATACCACATGAGCGGCTCGGTGGGGAAATCCTCTTTGGGTGTATCCATCTTGATGGTCATAAACTGCTTGAGCAGGTGAATCGAGGAGATAGCCACTATACTCGCGGCGATTTTAGCCTTGAGTGAGCCGGAATCCATTTTGCCCAGCCAGCCCAGTTTTTCCTCACCCTCGCCTATATCCAATTGCGACACAAAATTTTCGTAGCCGCTCATCATCACCATAATCAGCAGGCCGCCAACCATGGCAATGTCAATCAACGTCAAAATGGTCAGGATCAGGTCGGACTCCCCCAGCGCAAACACGTGAACCAGCAGGTGGTAAACCTCCTCAAAGAACTTAATCGCCAGGGCGACCACCGCCAGGCTCAAGCCCAGATAGATGGGTGCCAGCACCCAGCGTGAGCGGTACAGGGTTGTCTCAATCAGTTTTTCCATAATTGGCCTCAAAAAGTAAGAAAAACAAAAGCTTGGGTAAATTTTGTGTAAAATTTTGGGGCAGTATAGCGGTTTTCAAGCGGGAGCAAGCCAATCTGGGGAATGAATTTAATCGCGAGCTGCTGCCAGTTACTGACATTTGTCACTGGCCGCAAGTGACCGCCAGACTGGCAGCAACCAACAGACTGATGCAGACTTATAGGTACTCAGACATTCAGCCCCAACGCTATGAACTCAGCATTTAAATCCTGCCCCGGCTCACCTTATTCGGACAAATCCTGGATTTGGTTGATTTTCAGCCTCTATTACTTCGTGCCCCTGTTTTATATGCCCTTTGACGCCATTGGCCATATGCTGCTGGTGGGGGTTTACTTTATTTTTATCGCCCTCTACCTCTGGGCCAGCACCCTGTCGCGCAGCCAGGTCTGGCGCCCGGTGCTCACCATTATTCTACTGGCGGTGGCTATTACCCCCTACACCCCAGGCTCCAGCACTTTTTTTAGTTATGTCGGCTTTTTAATTGGCTTTTGTTACACCACCCGCGTTTACCTGACCATTCTTGCTGTCATCATCAGCCTGGTGCTGGCGCTGCAGTACTACTACTCCTACCCCATTCCCTTTTTCTCCTTTCCGGCCATCTCCGGCGTTATCACCATCAGCGCCTGGGGCTATATGGAAAAAATGCGCTACGAGGCGCGCCTGCACTGGTTGCAAAGCCGCCAGGAAATTGAGCAACTGGCTGTTATCGCCGAGCGCGAGCGCATCGCCCGCGACCTCCACGACCTGCTCGGCCACACCCTCTCCAGCATTGCACTTAAAGCGGAGCTGGCGGAAAAACTGCTCAAGCAGGACAAACAGGAACAGGTCAAACTGCACCTGACTGAACTCAATCAAATTGCGCGCAACAGCCTGAGCCTGGTGCGCCAGACAGTGTCCGGATATAAACATCGCGGCCTGTCCGGTGAAGTGATGGAGCTGTGCGAAAAACTGCGTCAAAACGGTTTTTTGGTGGAGCTTAACGGCGAGATTCCACAACTGACCGCGCGCGCCGAAACCGCAATGATTTTGGCCCTGACCGAGTTGACCACCAATGTGCTGCGCCACTCCAAGGGCAACCATTGCCAGATTGAATTTTCGCGCAACGACGATCAAGTCATAGTGTGCATGCGCGATAATGGTGCCGTGGAAAAACTGGAGCCGGGCAATGGCCTCAAAGGCATTCAGGAGCGCCTGCAGGCCCTGGCCGGCGACCTGCAAGCGAGCATTAATCGCGGTTGTGAATTTATTATTTCACTGCCCGCCTACGAGCTGCGCGTGAGCGCCTGATACGTTTTTATTTAGCAAGAGAATCGCAATGAAAATTTTATTGGCAGAAGATCAATCCATGGTACGCGGTGCCCTGGCGGCACTGTTGGGCATGGAGGAAGGATTTGAAATCACCCAGGCGGAAGATGGCGATCGCGCCTGGCTGCTAATGAAACAGCAAAGTTTTGATATTTTACTTACCGATATTGAAATGCCCGGCCGCTCCGGCCTGGAGTTGGCGCAGTGGGTACTCAATCAAAAACTGCCCACCAAAACCATCATTATTACCACCTTTGGTCGCGCCGGTTATATTCGCCGCGCCATAGACATGGGCGTGTCCGGCTTTTTGTTAAAAGACGCCCCCTCCGAGCAGTTGATCGAGGCTATCTACAAAATTATGGATGGCAAGCGCGTTATCGACGGTGAGCTGGCGATGATGGCTCTGGGCGAAACCGATCCACTCAACGACAAAGAGCGCCGCGCCCTGCGCCTGGCCGCCGAAGGCAAAACCACCGCCGAAATATCCAACACCCTGCACCTGTCCGAAGGCACAGTGCGCAATTATCTCTCCGAGGCAATCGCCAAACTCAATGCCGCCAACCGCGTGGATGCGGCGCGCATTGCGCGCCAAAAAGGCTGGATTTAATCCAGCTGTTTTTTGCTAATCGCTAAAGCCCACAAATTTAATCGCACAGTTTTTCATATACGAAATTCAACTGCTCAATTCGATGAGTTGAATTTTGTATGAAAACTATTTCTCGCACTGCCCCGCTGAGGTTAGAATCGGCCGGGCAGCGACAGCTTGTGTCTGAATTTTTCGCTTTACCGAAAAAACATTTCAACATGATGACAAGCCGCCCAGTTCCACCATAACTGTATAACTAAAAGGAAACACCATGCGAGCCTCCACTCTGACTCCCGAGCAGATCCACCAGTTACCCGAGTACGCGGCCCTGACCCGCGCGCGCAATAAAGTTGTTTGGCCACTCTCCATGTTGGTCATATTGGTTTATTTCGCCTTGATTCTCACCATAGCCTTTGCACCGCAAAGCCTGGGCACCGCCATAGGCACAGGCGTCACCTCCATAGGGGTGGTGATTGGCTTGGGGGTAATTATTTTTTGTCTGATTGTCACCGGCATTTATGTGCACTATGCCAATACAGTTCTGGAGCCGCTCAACGCCGCCATCCAGCGCAAACTGGAGGGCAAATAAGATGCTGAAAACATTATTTGCCTTTGCCAACTTACTAATTGCCAATCTTGCCCTGGCCGATAGCGAAGCCTCCAAACCAGTCAATGTGCCCGCGGTAGTCATGTTTGTCGCTTTTGTATTAGTCACCCTCGGCATCACCTGGTGGGCGAGCAGGCGCACCAAAACCGCTAAAGACTTTTACGCCGCTGGCGGTGGTATTTCCGGTTTCCAAAATGGTTTGGCCATCGCCGGCGACTATATGTCCGCCGCTTCGTTTTTAGGTATTGCCGGACTGGTTTACTCCTCGGGCTTTGATGGGCTGATTTACGCCATCGGTTTTTTGGTGGGCTGGCCCATAGTGCTATTGCTGATTGCCGAGCCGCTGCGCAACCTGGGGCGCTACACCTTTGCCGATGTGGCCTCGTTCCGCCTGCAGCAAAAGCCCATTCGCATACTCGCCGCCAGCGGTTCGCTCATTACCGTCATTTTTTATTTAATTGCGCAGATGGTCGGCGCAGGAAAGTTAATTGAACTGCTGTTCCACCTGCCCTACGAAACGGCGGTAATTATTGTCGGTGTGTTAATGACTGTTTATGTCACCTTCGGCGGTATGCTCGCCACCACCTGGGTGCAGTTAACCAAAGCGGTATTGCTGCTCTCCGGTGCCACCCTTATGGCAATTTTGGTAATGGTGCATTTTGGTTTCAGTTTCGAAAACCTGTTTAGCGAGGCGACCAAGGTTCACGCCAAAGGCACCGCGATTATGGCCCCAGGCACGCTGGTAAGCGATCCGCTATCGGCCATTTCCCTAGGTATTGCGCTGATGTTTGGCACCGCCGGCCTGCCCCATATTTTAATGCGCTTTTTCACCGTGAAGGACGCCAAGCAAGCGCACCGCTCGGTATTTTTTGCCACAGGTTTTATTGGCTACTTTTACATTCTCACCTTTATTATCGGTTTTGGTGCGATTGTGATGCTGCTCGAAAACCCCGATTTTTTTGCCGATGGCAAACTGATTGGCGGCGCCAATATGGCCGCAATTCACCTATCGCAAGCCCTGGGCGGTAGCGCCCTGCTCGGATTCATTTCCGCCGTGGCCTTTGCCACTATTCTCGCCGTGGTTTCAGGCTTAACCCTCGCGGGTTCCAGCGCAATTTCCCACGACCTTTACGCGAGCCTGGCGCTGGACGGCCACGACGAGAAAAAAGAGCTGCGCGTTTCGCGTATAGCCACGGTTACCCTGGGTGTGGTGGCGGTTTTGCTGGGTATAGTCTTCGAAAAACAAAACGTCGCCTTTATGGTGGGCCTGGCTTTCTGTGTCGCCGCCAGCGCCAACTTCCCGATTCTGCTGCTGAGTATGTACTGGCGCAAACTCACCACCCGCGGTGCAGTAATTGGCGGCTCTCTGGGCCTGATCACAGCGGTAGTGCTGGTAATCCTAGGCCCCACCGTGTGGGTGGATGCGCTGGGTCATGAGAAAGCCATATTCCCGCTCAAGTACCCCGCCATCTTCTCGGTAAGCGTGGCCTTTGTAGGCATTTGGCTCTTCTCAATTCTGGATAAGTCGGCCCAGGCGCAGCGCGAGCAGGCCAGCTTTGACACCCAATTTGTACGCTCGCAAACCGGGATAGGAGCGGCTGGCGCAACTGAACACTAAGGGCTGTTTAGGTCGCCCCAGCAACACAAACTCGCTATACTCCCCTTTCACCAGCCTCTGCCCTGCAGAGGCTGGTTTAATTCCAGAGCCGCAACCACCGGCCAGCAAAAACCAATCGGCAAAAATTACAAAAACATCTTCATAGGAACCATCCCATGATGCCGACTTCGCTCGCTCGAACTATATCCGCCCTGTTACTGCTCAGTGCCAGCCTCAGTGCCTGTGCCAAACCCACTGCCGACAGCAAAAACCTGGACGCGCTCCTGCCCCCCGAGCCGCAGTTGCCCACCAAGGTCTGCACCCAACTCAAAGCGCAACTGACCGCCATTAAAGGTGTACTGCCCGACGCCGTGGACCACGACCCAGCCAAATCCAACCCAGACACTGCCCGCCTGCAGGCTGCCATAGATACCTGCCCCGCCGGCGCTGCGGTTAAACTGGTTGGCGATGGAGAGCACAA
>CBINKF010000107.1:0-8169 GCA_966251115.1 uncultured Cellvibrio sp. | reverse complement strand
AAAAACAAGGCTACTTTTGATAATCAAGTTTTTCCAATAAAGCAGGGCGGGTCAGATTTTTAAGTCTGCGACATCTGCTACTCAAGTCGGTATTTTTTTCGGTCAATTCCGCTGTGGTCTAACTCACTGGCGAGTTTCATTTCGCGCTGAATTTTTCTATGCCCGCGCATCGCTGGTATAAAAATATTTTTTAAAGCCATTGATTCGGCTTAGTGCACCGATTCGGTGGTGTGGTAGCTATTTGCACAACAGCTTGATAACTCAACACCCAATAATAATGGTCATAAAAAGTGAGAACATTTATGAAAACTAAAGGATTTTCAGCAGTTGTAAACTACGCGGCGGGCTTGCTGCTCGCCCTGGGATTGGCGCCCCTGGGGGTACAGGCCGCAAGCTACTGCACCGATGCCCCTGTGGATGGTGCTATTTATAAAATCGTGAATGTCGGCTCGGAAAAAATTCTCAGTGTCGACAGCGCTTCTACGTCCAGCGGCGCCAATGTCAGCACCACTAGCAATACCGGTAGCAGCAGCCAGCGCTTTTATCTCTACTATCAAAGCAGCAGCCACTACTGGCAAATTAAGGCGGCGCACTCGGGCATGCTGGTCGATGTGGCCAGTGCATCAACCTCCAATGGTGGCAATATTATTCAGGCATCGACTAGCGGCGCCACCAGTCAGGAGTGGGAGCCAAAACAGCAAAGTGATGGCAGCTATAAAATCGTCAATCGCAACTCCAGTTTATCGATGACAGTGGCAAGCGCCGCAGAGGGCGCCAATGTCTATCAAAATGCCGATGCTGGATTAAGTTCGCAGCGCTGGTGGCTGGAACCTGTAAATGTCACTTGTGGTTCGGCCAGCAGTATTACCCTGGGTGGCAGCGCCAGCTCGGGTCAAGTGGCGCTCAGCTGGACCACACCGCCGAGCGGCACATCGGCCTTGCAGGTGTATTACGATACCGACTCAAACCCCAGTGGCCGCAGCCGTCTGGCGATTTTGAGTACCACCGCCACCAGCTACACAGCCACAGGTTTAACCAATGGCACGCCTTACTGGTTTTGGATTAAGTATTTAACCGCCGATGGCACCTGGCTTAATTCCAATGCTTTTAATGCAACGCCAAGCAGCTCCAGTTCATCCAGTTCGGTAACAGGTTTTGCCAGTATCTCCGGTTCTGATGGCTTGTCCACTACCACCGGCGGCGCGGGCGGCAGCACGGTAACAGTCACCAGCTGCAGCGCGTTAAAAACTGCACTGGCGTCGTCCAGCGCCATGACCATTCAAATCCCGGATAACACCACCATCGATTGTAAAACTAGCAGCACTGCCGTGTCCGCGTGCAAGCTGGCTTGCCCGGATTACCAAGACGCCGGCAAATACACTTACCGCATTCCCACCAGCACTATCACCTGCTCAAGCTTAGGTGCAGTAGGTACCGCCACTGTGTACAAGTACGATCAAAAATTGCCGGTTGCCTCTAACAAAACCCTGATTGGTCTGGGCTCAAATTCCGTGCTGAAGGGCGGTTCGTTAGTAATCGATTCGGTAAAAAATGTGATCGTAAAAAATCTGACCATTACCGATATTAATCCGCACTTAATAGAAGCCGATGATGGCATTACCATTAACAATGCCAGTCATGTCTTAGTTGATCATGTTGGTTTCAGTTTGATTTCCGACGGCCATGTGGATATCAATACCAGTAAAAACATTACTCTGAGCTACAACCACTTTGATGGCTACAACACCTATGTCTGCGCCAATCAGCACTGGTACACCAACGCCGTAGTGGGTTCGCAAGTAACTTTTCATCACAACTTCTGGGACTATGCCGCAGGCCGCAATCCCAAGCTCACCGGCTCGGCTACGCGCGCGCATATTTACAATAACTACTGGCTGGGTATTACCTATTTCTCCGTAGGCGTTAGCGACAGCGCCCAGGCGTTGATGCAGGCTAACTATTTTAACAACTCCGCGCGTCCTCACTGGAACGAAGGGGCTGGCCTGATCAATGCCAATGTGTCCACCAATGTGTACACAGGTATTTCCAACTCTGGCACCTATGCGGTAAAAGATACAGGCGCTACTGTATTTAGTGATGTCAGCATGTACAGCTACTTCACTGAGCCTGCCAGCGGTCTATCCAACCTTAACGGTGGCACTGGCCCGCAATAACCTCTTTATCTCAGCCATAAAAAAACCGCCATTCGGCGGTTTTTTTATGGGCGGGGTACAAGCCTAGATATCTTCGCGCCATGGCTTTTTGTTTTGATAAGCCTGTAAATGCGCTAGAGAAGTTTCCAGTGAAAGTTTGAGTGACTCGGCGTCTTTTAAGGCCTGGGTTTCCCACTTGATGGCGCTGGCGAAGTCACCTTTCTCGGCAGCTACAGCCGCTTTGGTTTGTAATTGAGTTTGCAAATCGTAGGTTGGATTGGTTTCCGCCTGGGCTAAATACTCCTCAGCAGATTTTAAATTGCGCAGTTTATCCTCACTGCTGGTGCTTAAAATCCAGGCCATGCGGTACTGGGCAGCCTGGTTGGCAACTGCGGCTTTGCGCAACCAATAAAGCCCTTTGATGGGATCTTTTTGAAAATGCGCACCGCCAAAGGCTTCGAGGGCGAGGGTGTACTGGGCATCGGTAACATTGGCGTAAGCGGCTTTAAGCAGCCAGCCCATACTTTTGTGTGTATCTATAGAGCACATGTTGCCATAGAGGATGTTGCGCCCGAGAAAGTAACTTGAGATAGCGCTGCCAGACATGGCCGCCTTGGCATACCAGGCATTGGGGTTTTCATCGGTAAAGTCTTCTTGCGTAAGAGTTCTTCCTGCATCAATAAAAAACGCATAGTTGAACTTGCTACTGGCATCGCCAGCTTCTGCCTGATTGCGCTTTTCTACATCCAATTTTTTAAGCTTTTTTACATTAAACTCTGCGCCGCTCATGGAAAAACTAAAACGATTTTTAGCACCACTAACCATTACTGGCTTGCCATCGATTAATGTGGGTTTATAGCGCCACTGGCGCAAGGCAGCAATTGCCGCTTTTTCAAATGACTTATTAGTGGAATAAAAAATTACCTGGTCACGGGTTGTGCCATCTTTAGCGATTGAAAAGAAAACATCTACTACACCGAATTGGCCGTTGCGCGCCATGTCGGAGGGATACTTAGGCAGCACTTTTAGTTCGGGGCGAAATCGGGCTAGGGATGTGTTTTGGCCGATGAAGTCCGGTGTGAGGCTCTGTTCAACCATCTTATCAGAATACTTGTCCAGCAATGCCTGATAAGCCTGGGTTGCCAAGGGCTTTTGTGCATCAGTTAATTTGTTAAAAATACGCTGATCCATGCCTTTGGCCTTCAACTCTTCGCTCTGTCCGGCGAGAGCAGCCCAGGCGTAGGCTTGCACGGGATCTTTGCTAACAAAGTCACCACGCAGATACATTACTCCGAGGTTTTGCTGCGCCAGGTGGTCGCCGTACTGCGCTGCCTCCTCAAATTCATGAAAGGCCTTTTCAAAGTTGCCTTGGGTGTAGTATTCAACACCCAATTCAAAATCGGCATGAGCACAATAGCTGCTTAGAGCCACAACTGCCCAGGCAAATACGCCAAAAGCTTTTACGTTGATATCCATCTCTAGCTCCTACTATTTATTTTTCGCGTTATCAGTTATCAAAAATTGGTTTACTTGCATGGTGTTGCAGCAGCTTTCCAATTGCAGTTTGTCGAAATTTGCTTTTAGCAGGATTTCGTGAGTTTCGTCGTTTAGGGTAATAGCTACTGTGTTATTTTTATTAAGTGTCAAACCTAGCTGGATTGGCTTGCCGTATTCAAAAATAGAGTCAAAGTAGAGAGACTTTATTTGGCTGGTGGTTTCAAAATAATCTACATGGGCCTGATGGCCAGTTGTGCAATTTTCATCATCTAAGGTAATTTTTAGTACGGCTTGTTGTATTGTCTTATCGTAGTCGCCGTCGATGAGCATTATTTTGGCATTGCCATTTTGCGCAACATTCAGGTTGATGTTGAGTGTTTGGCCTTTATGAAAATGTTTGCTTGACCAGGTGCCGATACTTGCTGGTGGAGCGAGTGACTCTGGCGATGGTGAACTTGCGCATCCACCGAGTGTGCATAGCAATAATAAGGTGCAGGCATATTTGCCCAGATTTGTGGTTGACACTGTGGACTCCCTGTTTAGGTGCTGGCTTTTCTGGAACCGCCTATTCCAGTCTTAGTGCCATAAAGATTGGTGTTTTCTAATTCTGTTTTCGTAGCGAAACTCGGTGCACAAATTGGCACAACCTTGCAGCAAGGTCAAGCGACCAAGCTAATAGAGGAAGCAATGCGGGGAAATGCGGATAAGGGTTTGAAAAAACAACTCGTTCTAGTCAGCTATGTCGGTCATTATCTGCGCATAACGACCGCTGCTAATTATTGAGAGTAAGCCTTGATCTAACTGCTCGGCAAACCAAGGGGACAGGGGGTTTTTACGACTGAAGGCTAGATAGACACCGCCGCGATGATTGAGAAAGCGCTTTTCCAGCAAGTTCGATGGCAAGCTCATCTTGCGCAATGTGTACTCTTCCTCTTTATCAAACATTACTGCGGCATCCAGGCGCCCCTGGCGCAGCATTTTGATGATTTGTGCTTGCTGCGAGACCCGGACCTCTTTAAATCTGTGACGGTATTTTTCGTAGTTATCGCCATATTCGTAGTCGAGAATGACGCCTACGCGAAAATCCCTGGGGATTTTATCAATTGTCTTAATATCGGGATGTTTGCCAGGCATAAAAAACCAGTAGGACTCAGCGACCACCAGCGGGATTTTGCCAAACACAAATCTGTTGGCCGTTGTTTGTTGCAGGGTTACGTTGTAGCCGCCGTCGATTTTGCCCACCTCCAGATCGTGCAGGACCCGTGCGTAGGGCAGTACCTGAAAGTCCAATTGGATACCGCTTTGAGCGAAAGCCGCTTTTATCAATTGCGTGGATATACCCTGGCCATTGCTGTCGGAATAGGGCGGCCAGGAGTTTTCCGCGCCCAGATGCAATATCTGGGTAGAAGCGGTTGAGCTGGTGGCGACAACTTGCTGCGCGTCTGGCGAGGCCAAAACCATAGCAGAGGCGAATATACCGAGGAGAATCCAGCGGTTGCGCATAAATTCACCGAATTGGTTGAATATTGGTTGTGGATGCTTCTAGGTTAATCATATTTAGTTATAAGGGCAACCTGATAGACGCGATAAGTTATGCAAACAAGCATAAGGTCTTAGAATAATAGTCAATTGATAATAATTCTCATTGCAAATAAAAATGATTCTCATTAGTATGGGCTGGTCAAATTAATACAGCCATTAGTCGTAAGGATCATCATGACCATACTGAACAAAAACTCTGCATTTATAGTGTCACGTAAGCGCGATTTTCAATCACCCAAAACCAAAATTTTTGCGACCACTGCGCTCCTCTTGGCAGGGCAGGCAGCGTTGGGGGCCGATCAGGTTACCGGGGAAACTGCCAAGCAACTGGATAAGGTAAAAGTTGAAGCTGAGGCCCTGGATTCGGGGTACAAAGCTGATCAAGTCAGTTCCCCCAAATTCACTCAGCCGCTAAAAGACACCCCGCAAACCATCCAGGTAATTACCCAGGAGTTATTTAAACAACAGGGCGCGAGTACCCTGACCGAAGCGTTGCGTAACAGCCCGGGGGTAGGGACTTTTTACGTTGGTGAAAATGGCAGTACCAACACTGGCGATTCAGTATTTATGCGCGGTTTTGATACCTCCAGTAGTATTTTTGTCGATGGTGTGCGCGATCTGGGCTCCATATCGCGCGACCTGTTTAACATCGATCAAGTTGAAGTCGCCAAAGGCCCCGCCGGTACAGACAACGGCCGCTCGGCGCCAACGGGGGCAATTAATTTAGCGAGCAAAAGTGCGAATCTGGATTCGGCTATTTCCGCTATTGCCGAGTTGGGTAGTGATGGTCAACAGCGTGTAACTGCCGATGTCAATCAAGCCTTGGATGGCTTGGATAGTGCAGCCTTTCGCGTAAATTTATTGTGGCAGGACAGCGATGTCTCGGGGCGCGATCACGTGAACAACAGTCGTGTGGGTATAGCCCCTTCGCTCGGCTTGGGGCTGGATAGCGAAACCCGTATTTGGTTAAACCTTTTGTATGTTAAGCAGGACAATATTCCCGATGGCGGAGTGCCGACTATCGCGCTGCCAGGCTGGACACCACAAGCGAGCCAGGAGGCTTTAGTAGGGCATCCAGTAAGCAGTAAAAATTTTTATGGCACCCGCGATGACCACGATGATGTCACCGCGCAAATGGCGACAGTAAAAATTGAGCACGATTTTTCCGACCAGATAAAAGTCAGCAATATTTTACGCTGGGGTAAAACTGATCAGGATTATTTGCTCAGTTCCTTTATGACTACCGCTGCCAATGTCAGTTACACAGATGTGGATGATCTGTCCACCTACACGCTGGCGCGCAGTAATAGCACGTTTAAAGATCAGCAAAACAAAATCCTCACGGACCAATTGAATCTGCGTGTTGATTTTATTACGGGGCAGCTTGAGCACAGCCTGAGTACAGGCCTGGAGTGGACTCGCGAAGAGCAAACCAACTACACAGTGCTTGCTAACGCCACGCGCGATGCGGCCAACCTTTACAATCCCAGCTGGAATGATACTAGCGACTTTAGCTGGGCGCGCAATGGCGCTGTCGCTGAAGGCGAGACTACGACCTATTCTTTTTATCTGTTCGACTCGATAAAGCTCAGTAAAAAGTTGATGGTCGTCGGTGGTCTGCGCCTGGATTCCTATGACACAGATTACCACGCGACTGTTGCCTGCGGTGGCTCTGGACGCAATGCAATTAGCTGTGGAACTTTACCAACTGGCAGCATAGTTGAATCAGCTAATTTGCAAGACGATGACAATCTGTTTAATTGGAAGCTTGGCGCAATCTATTCGCTCACCGAGCAGGGCAATATCTACCTTAACTATGCGCTGTCACAGCAACCACCGGGCGGCACCAATTTCCAACTAAGCAGTTCGGCCACCAATGCCAACAATCCCAACCTCGATCCGCAAAAAGCCAAGACTCTGGAGTTGGGCACCAAGTGGGAATTGTTTGATGATGCCTTGGCTGTGAATGCGGCTGTGTTCCGCACCCAGGTGACCAACGAACTCAACACCCAGGATCTGGATGTGAATGGCAACCCTTCACAAACAGGCGAAAAAGAAGTCAAAGGATTTGAGTTGGGCGCTGTCGGCAGCCTCTCAAAAAACTGGTCAGTCTCTGCTGGCTACAGCCATTTGGACACCAGCGTGGTTGAGGGTCCGGCGGTAACCAAGGACGGTACAGACAACCTGACCTACACGCCCGGGGATTCCTTTACGGCTTGGACAACCTATAACCTGGGCTCAGGTTTCACCCTTGGTGGTGGGGCAATTTATTCCGGAGAAATGCATCGCGGTACCGATGGTGCAGCAGGTACACCGGCGACAACAGGTGATTACACGGTATTTAATGCAGTGGTGTCCTATGCCGTAAATAAAAACCTGACGCTGCGCCTGAATGCCTACAACTTGACGGACGAAGACTATGTGGCGGCCATAAACAAAAGCGGTTACCGCTATACCCCTGGTACGCCGCGTACCTTTTTGTTGAGCGCTGACCTTCAGTTTTAAGTCACGGCTAAATCCCAAAAACTAAACCCCAAAAACTAAACCCGCGCCTGTAGTTATTGCAGGCGCGTTTTTTGGTTGTGGACAAACAAAAAATTTATGCACCTTTGGGCACATCTATGTTGTTACATATTGCTGAAGTTTTATCCAGGGCAGAAGTGCAGGCAATCCGTGATCGGCTTAATCAAGTCGATTGGATTGATGGTCGCGCAACCGTTGGCGACCAGGGCGCCAAGGTAAAACGCAACCGTCAACTGCCGGTGGACTCGCCCCTGGCGCTGGAGCTGGGCGAACTGATTTTAAAGCGCCTGTATGCAAACACCTTGTTTATGGCGGCAGCGCTACCGCTCCGTTCTGTGCCGCCGTTGTTTAACGCTTACAAGGGCGGAGAAGAATATGATTTTCATGTGGATGGTGCCATTCGCCAATTGCCCTTTGGCAATTTAAGCCTGCGCACCGATCTCTCATCCACTTT
>CBINKF010000106.1:0-8172 GCA_966251115.1 uncultured Cellvibrio sp. | reverse complement strand
TGATTCCCGTTATCGCCATAGATATAGAAAAAATGGTGGTAGGGCCCAACGCCGAAGCGCAGTTCGGTACCAAGTCCGAAGGCAGCCTGCCCAAAATGCAGGTACTGGCCGCCGTTGTTAAAGGCAAGGATATAGTCACCGCCAAACACACCTGCGCCATAGTCACAGTAAGTGAGTTCACACCCACCAGCGATGTACTGGATATGGGCACACCGGGCGTGACCTATTGCAAGGCGATGCGCAAATGTATTCGCGAGCTGAGCAAAGATATTGTCGATTGGGCCAGCCCGCAGTTGTAAGCAGCTACGGCAAATTACTTAGGGAACCTCTGAAAAATGTAAGCGAGGCCGCAAACGCAAGGCAAAAACAGGCGAGAAACGGTGGGACCGACCCTCGGGTTTATACGTCATAAATGAGCATTTTGAGCCTGTTTTTAACGCCGCGATTGCAACGTAGGTAATTTTTCAGAGGTTCCTTAAGTCTACTTGTTGCTCACAACAAGCTTTGCCCCAGACGCACCTCGGTGCGATTTCTGGGGCCTTTTTATTGCACACGCACAAAATATCCGCCGCTATTCATCGGGGCTTGAGTCGTCGGGTGGTTCTACAGTAGCGGCCCCCATATCCTGCTTGGTATAGGTTGAAACAATAGCGCGATTGCTGATTTCCTGGCCGCGACTGCCATCGGCATTTTTAATATAGGCGTCGCACACAAAGCTGGCGTTGATGTAGTTGTCCGGGTCTTTGCCCGGCCTGGTGATTGACTCGAGGATATTGCGCACCTGCACGCTGTAGTAAACCCAGTAGTGATGCGTCTCCACCCATTCCTTTACGGTAGTTTCCACACTGTGCAAATGGCTGCTGTTGGCGGCGGCGGTGATGGGATACATATTGGTGTTATCGCCCGGGCCGCCAATATGGTGATTGAGCAAATGGCCTTTAATATAGCGCGACACACTGTTGCGTCTGGGATTGGTAACCAGGCGCCCCATAACCCCGGCAAGGGCCGCGCGACTCGGCCTGCTGCCCTGGTTAATTTTGTCTGGCCCCACGGGGTTGGCGACCATACCCACACCCACCGTATCGCCCGCCGCCACGCCCTGGGTGTAAGCAATATTGGAGCTGAGTGGCAGCGCCGGCGAAGTGCCCTTTAAGGGTTTGTTAACATCCACATAAACCTGCTGGTTAGCGTGCAATTTTACCCGCGTGACACCATTGGCAGTTTCATAAGCTACGTCTGCCAGTGCCAAGCGGGTTTTAATGCGCAGAAAATATTCCGCGAGTGTATCTGTGCCATCGCAGGTTTCCATGGCCAGCATCACCAACTGGCGTCCGCCATTTAAATCGATTTGCTCTTCGGCAGGCGTGCGCGGTGTAGTTACTGGTGCGTCGCTAAGAGTCGCCAGGGTAAGCGGGTTGGGCAGGCGACCACTGGTATCACCAACACCCAACAGCGGTGTTAAATGGGTGGCGAGCAAATCCATTTTTTGATTGAGTTGATTGCGCAACTCGGTGGTGTCCGCACCTGAGGCCGAGCGCTCCAGTGTCTGGCGAATGCGCTGCACTTCCTGATGGGCGCGCAGCGCTTCGGTTTTGTGGGTTTCCTTTTGAGCGCGCTGCGGATCAGTGGGCGCAATACTCAGATTTTGTAAAAAAATAGCCACCGGTGTTGGGTCGCTGGCGACAATTAATTCGCCGCGCTCGCTCTGAAAATACAATTCGTGGGCGTGACCTGTTGCATCGCGAAATTCTTTGCGGCTCTCCCACCAATTGCGCACTGCGGCGGCACCGGCGCGCAGCATATCGAGGAAGGCGCGCCCGGCGCGTACCGCCGCGCCGACAATGGAATCCAGCGCATTGTTAACCCGCTCGCGAATAGATTCCACCAGTTCACGCACCCTTTCACCCAAGCGCCCCAAGCCAAATTGATTGGCGAGAAAGCCAACCACTATGGGAATGGATTGCGCCATAACGCTCTCCAAATAATTAGCCGCCGTATCCAACATGCCGCGCGCTATATCACCAATACCGGCCACCACCGAGTTGACGATTTCAAGCATCTGCACCATGTACTGGGCGAAGGATTCAATCGCGTGGTAAATAGCGATGAGTGAATTGATCACCGGCATAATGCCGGTAACGTCCAGCAGCGACAGCAGCCAGCGCGAGGCGGTTTGAATAATCGCGGTATTAATCCAACCCACGGCGCTGTTGAGCACCATATTCCACAAATCGGAAATGCGCTCCTGAATCAAGCGCCAGAGCCCGGGCAGGCCCTCGGTGACCGCCACCTGGATAAACTCGAAGGCGCCGCTGGCAAATTCCACCGCCGCGCGAAGGCGATCCACCATCGGCTGGCCTACATGCTCCGCCAAAATACGCCAGATGTTATCCAGGGTCAGGCCGAGCAGATCAAACACAAAACCTATCACCGAGCGAAAGCTGGTAATGTCCGGTGGCGTTAAACCGGCTTCGCTAATTTGACCAAACAGCCAATCGGTTACGCCGCCAAATAAATGGGTGAGGATATTGCCAAAAAACTGGCTGGTGCCCTGCCACATGGCACGCAGTAAATTGCCGAGAAAGCCGAGCGGGTCCATTAAAATATCGGAGAAAGCCTGCGCCGCATTGGCGACGATTTGCACCAGCAGTTGCGCCGGTATACCGATTAGCCCGAGCATTTCGCGAAAGAAGCGCCAGGCGGCGCCAAACAAGTCGCCGTCCACAAAAATCTGGCGCAGTATGGCGATGGCAGTGGACTGCACCCGCTGCCAGATATCACCCGCCGCTACCAGTTGTTGAAACAGCGGTATGCGCCCGAGGATCTGCTCGATAAAAAAGTTTTTGATGGGGTTTTTAATACATTCAGGCAACAGCATCCACACCGGGCCGAGTAAAAAATCCGGGATGCGGCCGAGCAGATCGCCCACTACCTCGACTATGCGCCGCAGCGCATTAAGCACCGGCTCGATAAATTGCGAGAGATACACCAGGCCATTGCCCAGACTGGAAAACAACCCCTGCACAGTGTCGCGCGCCCTGCTGCCAATGCTATCCAAGCCGCTGCTCAACCTGGAGAAAACGCTGGCGATTCCGCTCACCAGAGGCGTGCTGGCCAGGGCCGTTAAAAATGCTTTGCCAGTATCCACCGCGCTGCCGACCTTGTCTGCCACCCATGCGCCCGTATCCACCAGGCTGGTGCGAAAATTCTGGATGCTGAGCAAAATCGCCGGCAACAATTCGCGCAGCGAATCCTGATTTTCAGCCACGTCGCCGCCCTCACCAGTATCCATAGTGCGCGCCGTTTCCGCCACTTGCTGAAGCCAGCCGTTAAGGGTTTCGCGGAAATTTAAAATCGCCTCCAGCGGCAGAATTTCCTGCACCCGCGCAACTACCGCCTGGATGGGTTCTATCACTGGCGCCAGGCGGGTTTTAATTGCATCCCAGGCTTCCTGGGCCTTGCCTTGAATCCATTGAATCAAGCCGCTTTGGCTGTTGCCTTCATCATCGGGCAGGCCCAGTTGCGCTTTTATCCAACCCCAGGCGTCGCTCACCAGGCGGCGAATGGCATCGACTACCGGACGCGTCCAGGCCCATATTTGATTGCCTAAATCCTGAATAAATTGCCAAGCCTCGCCCGCCACCTGTTGCAGCCATTCAATAATGGGCGCGCCAAAGCGCGCCCAGAGGTTGCTAAAAAACTCCCCTATAGGGCGGAAGAAATCGCTGATGGCAGCCCAGGCATCGGTGGCCAGTTCGGTTACCGCATCGCGCATGCTGCGCAGCGCCGCAAATAAGGGCTCGCAATCGCCCTGAGCCAGGCCGGCGAGAATGGTGCTGGCGCTCGCCGCCAGGCGTGCAAAGGTGCTAACCAGGGTGCCAATAAAACCGCTTTGATCTTCCAGACCGTCAAAAATTGAACCAGTAACCTCTTCAATTTTTTCACTGATGTAACCCAAAAAACCTTTTTCGCGCACCTGGTTGATTAGCTCCATCAGCGCGCTGGGCGCCACAGCTTCGACGGCCGACCAGATTAAATCTGCGCCCACTTCAAGCGCGGCACTGCCGGCATCAACCAGGGCGCCGCCGACCGCTGCACCCGTGTCGTAAATTGCACCGCCCACCGCACTGGCGGCGCCAGTGGTGGCATCCCAGGCATCGCCCAGAATATTGCGCTGCAGCTGCGGCCTGGCATCGCCTTGTGACGCCAGGCCGGCAATACTCTGGGAGGCTGTGTTGGTAATATTCGGCGAAGCCGGGCTGGTAATTTCAGCAGATGTGCTTACCGGCGAAGCGCTCGCCACGTTTGCGGAACTTGCCGTTGCGTTTGGAAATGCGTTGGTTGTGGACGATGTCCATGACGAGCGAACAACGGGCGCAGGCTGCGGTTGGGTTTTATTTTTTATGCTGGAATCAACTTGTGGTGCATCCATCACCGCCGGCAGTGCCGCGCCCTGCTGCACTACGTGAGTGAGCTCATGGGCGAGCAGATGGCGACCGGCGCGGGTATCCGGTTGAAACTCACCCGGTGCAAACACCAGATGATAGCGCCAGGTAAACGCGCGCGCGTTAATCTCGCGTGCAGTTTCACCTGCCTGTTGATGGGTGTGAATTTGCACATTGGAAAAATCGTAACCCATACGCACTTTAAAAAATTGCACCAGTTTTTGCGGCAACTGGCGCCCGGTGCGAAAAGCACTTTTGACCCTTTGCCATAACCCTTGGCGCAAAGGTGGTTGATTTTCTGCAGCGGCGTAGCGCTGCAGCTGTTCCTCTTCGCAGTCGCTGCACAGCCGCTGCAGTTCGCCTTCTGCCGCCGCGTCATTTTTTGGCAAAGCCTGGGCGCGAGCAATATTCAGCGGACTGAGTTGCTGAGGTTGCCTCTGCATGCTTTTATCGGCGACGCGATCTGCTTCCAGCTCCAAAGGGTCAGCAGGCTGACTGAGCGAAACCTCCGCCTGTCGCTGCAAAGAATCTTCTTCACACTGGCTGCACTGACGCTGCAGGGAATCCGCCGCTGGTGCGCCTCTAGCGTCAGTTGCAGTGTCTGAAGACACATCCGCCTTGGCCATTACCTGGTGCGCAACGGCTTCCGCCTGAATTTCCAGCGGGTCGCTAGGCTGACTAATGGATGGTGCTGCCGTGGGGGACTGCGCAGGAAACTGTATAGCAGGTTTTTGCTGCAGCTCTTCGGCACATTGATCGCACTGGCGTGCAATCTGCCGGGTTGGACTCGGTTGATTCAGCGCCGTGTTTTCACGGCGCGCAAGCTGAGGCGCATCGCCCCCGTTTGATTCCGGCTGCAAAACCCGCATCACCGATTTCGCCTGACGCAGACCCGGGCGCACACTGGCCGCGCGCTTGGCCGCTAGTGTTTTTTTGGCGGGCGATGCGTGGGTATGCTCCATAGGCGCAGGCCAGGGTTACACGGTTGGGCACTGGCCGCTAAAAGGCGCAAAGCCAAAAGCATCGGCAATATAACTGGCATAGCACTCGGGGTTGCGCGCGCGCTGGCGCTGACTGCCGAAGTTGTGTGCCGTCAAACCATAGCGCTGATGCGCCAACTCATGCACTATCATCACCGCTTGCTCGTCGGTGCTGGAGCTCCAAAAAATTGGGCAGAGCGCAATAGCGTGAGTCGCGCGCTCAGCGCAGGTCCAGGCGCCCCATCCGGGGTGAGCACTGCACCTGTCGCGGCAAGTGCCCAATCGAACCCGCGTTGAATCATTGGCAACATAGCGAATCCCCGCATCCAGATAGGAGAGTAAATTGTCAAAGCGGGTGGACAGTGACTCCAGCTCGCGCGCTTCAGCTTCATTTTGAGTCGCAAAACTATCGCCAGTAAAGCGATTGCGAAACCTGGCGCCCACAGCTTCCGGCACATCAAACCTATCCAAATAGGCCTGCATACTCGCCGACCGGGCGCGCGCCAGATTCATGTCCAACCCCATGCTGTCGAGAAAACTGAAAATCGAGGCGGAAGTTAGCAGACCATTGGCGCGGCCATCAGCGCCATCCACGGCTGTGCGCGGATCTGCCGGTGCACCATTGGTGTTGGCCGCCAGCGAGGAGCGGCGCGAAACCGTACCCTGGGCGCCCGAGTGCAATACGTCCTGAACACTGCTCGCCTGTTGCTGGTAGAGCGCGGCCTTGGCCCTGGTCGGCCGCGCCGCGGTGCTTTGACGTTTACCTGTGCAATATTTCACGGCCATGGTTTTACCTCCGCGAATTACATTAATTTACGACTAGCGCAATAGCTTCAATTTGTTTTTCGCTTCACTCTGTGCCAGTTGCACTTTCTGAATATCCAAACCTTTTTCAGCCAGCTTGGCGGTGTCGGCAGTGGCCAGGTCATTAATGGTTAGCACGCCCTGATCGCGCAGCAGCACCTGCGTTTGACTGTCGAGACTGCTAAGCTCATTTACCGAGCGAGACTTGGTCATTTCCAATTGCAAACTCTTAAGGTTGGTATTTATTTCCACCATGCTCGACTGCATGGTTGCCAGATCCTGTTGCGCCTTGGTGCGCTCGCTGCGCAGTATATTGAGTTGCGAGCTAAGCGCCGCCACATCCTCCAGTGCCTGGGCTTTTTCCTCTTGCAATGCTTTTAACTGATTTTGCAGTTCGCCGGTTTCGCCCAGGGATTGTTTGCGCGCTTCGGCGCGCGCCAGGGATTCATCCACCGCGGCCATATTTTGCAGCGATGCCTTGCGCACCTCTAATTCCGCCAGCTTGCTATCGTCCAGGGTAACACTGGTTTGCACTAATGGTTCTGCCGCATAAAAAAGCACTCGACCATTTTGCTGGTACACAGTTACCTTGGAATTTTGCGGGATAGTTTTCGGCGTCTGCTGGTACTGCTCCAGCACCTTGCCAGCCTGGTTGCCGGTGTACTCTTTCACTTCCACCTGATTACCCTGCTGATCCATTTGCGCTACAGCCGCCGGGGTTTCCATATTGCGCAGCTGCTGCTTATCCAGGCCTGGATCGACTACATTTTTTTGTGGAAATAAAACCTTGTCACGCAATAACGTCAAAGGGGCGGTAATGGCTTTGGTGTTTTCTCGCGTGATAACTTTAATATCTGTGCGCTTGGCCTTTTGTACACCCTGTTTGTAAGTGGCCCCCTCCACCACGGCGTACTCTTTCTCGCTGCTTTGGTATTTGTCGGTGTAGGTGCTAAACAGATTGGGAAGAATCGCACAGCAAATTTTGGAAATACCCGCCTTAAGCAGTGGCAGTATGGGCACCAGTGACAACCAGTATTCAAATTTGGGGAAGGTCCACACATCCTTGCGTTTACCCAGGTTGCAAATTTTATATACCTCTCCGTCTTTAACCGTAATGCAGGCCAACCACACTTTGTCGCTTTCATCGCAGTCCGGACAGTTCATTAACAGTAAATGACAGAAACAGTCCTTAAGGTTTTGCAGCAGGTTACCCGCCAAAGCAATAAACGCGAGAATCACCTCCCAGCGGTATTTGGCCAAGGCTTCATTAAATTCATCACTCACTTGCAGTTCGTTTTGCGGTACCGCACTGATGGTATTGCTGGCAAAGTTAAGCGCGTAGACACTGCCATCTTTACTGTTAATTGCCAGGGCGGTGGGGAAAATTTGCACCGGCACGAGCTCGACCACCAAGCGGGTTTGTTCAAATACCTGCAAACGAAATTGATCCAGCAACGCAACCACCAAACGATTAATGCCTTTGTGATACGCCAGGGTAATTTCTGTGTTGGGTAATTCGGAATTAACCTGTGACGGACTGTTCGGTACTACACCATTAGATGCATTGTACATTCGCAGCTCTTTAGCGCTATTAACCCCATCGATTACAACATAGAGCTCGTTGGTGTTGTTGCCCTTGTTGGGGCTCAGGGCAATACCATCCTTACCCCTCGCCACAGCACCTGCTGCATTCGTCAAGATGTACTGGGTTGCCGGAGTGGGAGCGGCTTGATCGCTGCCAATCTTCAGTTCATCAAAATGCACTACCGCTATGCGATCATAAACATTCAATTCACCTGCGCCGGGGGCGGCGGCCGTCGCAAACAGCAGGCCCTGGTCATCGTCATAGGCGGCATGACCCACGGCATTAAATGTAATATAAGGGGCGTGAATAATTTTTTCATCGGTAAATAACTTATTGGTATCCACCGCATAAAGACCGT
>CBINKF010000105.1:0-8204 GCA_966251115.1 uncultured Cellvibrio sp. | reverse complement strand
CACTGGATATCCGCGAGCCACTCAAATCCAAACAGCGCAGCGACACCGTCCCGATTCAAGGGGACTTTATCTTTGTGCCCTTCCAGGTGGACCTCGACAGCCAGCTGCTTATAAATTCGCCGCACCTGAAAAACATGCGCGATTTTTACCAACTGCTGCTGCAATTGGCCCAGGCTCATCCCGCGCATACCTTTGTAATTAAGGAACACCCCTCCTGTGTGCTTAGCTACGGGGACCTGCACCATCTACAGACAAATATTCGCTTTAGCGGGGAGAATACTGAGCAGCTCATTCGCAAAGCCAGGGCCATTCTCACGATCAATTCCTCCGTAGGTATGGAGGCGATTATTTTTCACAAACCAGTGATCACCCTTGGCAAGGCCTTTTACAATATTCCCGGGCTGGTGTTGCAGGCGGAAATGCTGGAGCAAATCAGCAACTGCATCAAGGCGATTTATTGCAACCAGTGGCAACCAGATAAAACTTTAATAGCGGCGTTTATTGGCTTTCTACAATCCCATTACCTGGTGCCAGTCGCCTGGCGCCGGGCCGATGAGAATCACTTTAAAGCCATGTCGGCGCGCATTCAAAATTTTATAAACGCCCCCCCAAACACCCGTCTGGGAAAGGTAAACTAGCGGGCCACCCCCGAGCCCGTTATTTTCATGACCGATCATCTCGACATCCTGTTTCAGGATGAGTATCTAGTAGCCATCAATAAGCCCAGCGGTTTATTGGTTCACCGCAGCAAGATCGACCGCCATGAAACCCGCTTTGCGGTCCAGCTGTTGCGCAACCAAATCGGCCAGCAGGTTTTTCCGCTCCACCGGCTCGACAAGCCCACTTCAGGGGTTTTGCTTTTTGCCTTGTCATCCACCGTTGCCCAACAACTCGCCGAGCAATTTCGCAACCACAGTATTCGCAAAACCTACTTGGCACTGGTGCGCGGCCACTGCCTGGGCGACGGTGAAATTAATCATCCACTGCGCGAAGACCCCGACGAATACGCGGGCCGCAAAGAGCCAGGGCCAGCCCTGGAGGCCATTACCCACTTCAGGCACCTGGCAGCCGTCGAGTTACCCATAGCCGTCGACAAATACCCCAGCAGTCGCTATTCGCTGGTCGAATGCCATCCCCTGACTGGGCGCAAGCATCAGATTCGCCGCCACCTGAAGCATATTAACCATCCGATTATTGGCGATGCCAAGCACGGCAAAGGCAGGCACAATCGAATGTTTCAGGAAGAGTTCGGCGTACATCGGCTGCTCTTGGCGGCGACGCAACTGGATTTTATTCACCCTCAGAGCCAGCGGAAGTTGCAGATATGCGCACCCCTGGATAGCAGTTTTCTCAGCCTGATCAAACGCTTTGGCTGGCACACTGCAGTACCAGCCCAATGGCTCTAATTTGGACCTGTAATTCCATGAGACTTGATGCATTTATCAGCCAAAATACCGATTTGAGTCGCTCCCAAACCCAAATCGCCATTAAGCAAAACCGGGTGATGGTCAATGGCGAAACCATTCGAAGCGGTGCACAAAAAATTGGCGCTGCCGACAGCGTGAGCCTTGACGGGCACTTGATTGAACCGCTGGGAAACCGCTACCTGATGCTGCACAAACCGGCCGGCTATGTGTGCGCCAACACCGATGCTGACCACCCCACAGTGCTGGATCTGCTGGATCTGCCGCAAAAGCACAAATTACAAATAGCCGGCCGCCTGGATATAGATACCACTGGATTGGTATTGTTAACCGATGACGGCCAATGGAACCACCGGGTGACGGCGCCGCGTCGCGCATGCCTGAAAACCTACCTGGTTCAGACTGCAGACCCAATTGCGGAATCCGTCAGGGAATTGTTTCTAACCGGAATCCAGCTGCACGGCGAAAAATCACCTACCCTGCCCGCGCAGTTAGAGATAATGGGTGAGCAGCAAGCGCGCCTGACTATTCAGGAAGGCAAATATCACCAGGTTAAACGCATGTTTGCCGCCCTGGGCAATAGGGTTGTCCGCCTGCACCGCGAGCAAATTGGCAGCCTGCTCCTGCCGCCTGATTTACAGGCGGGTGAATACCGCCCACTAACGGCCAGTGAAATCGAACAGTTTTAAGCACCACAGGTATTGTAAATGAGTGACCCCGCCTTTAACTGGCTATTGGAAACCCTGCGTCAGAATCAAGGCCGCTCGGCGGCTTGGTTTATGGATGAAAATGCCGATGAATCCTGGAGGGCTTTAACGCCCGAGCCCGGTATTCAGCTCTACTCCAATCGCTGGGACCTCGCACATGAGGCCCAGGCTCGAGGCTGGAAGGCGCATTTTAACGACCTGGATTTGAGCGCCCTGGCGGATAACAGCCTGGATCGAGTCTATTACCGGGTATCCAAAGAAAAGCCCCTGGTTCACCACCTCTGCAACCAGGCCTGGCGCTGCCTAAAGCCCACTGGCCAGTTGTTTATTGCCGGGTTGAAAAATGAGGGCACCAAAACCTATATCGACAAGCTGGTCGCACTATGGGGCGCTGAAAAAAATACCGAAAAGCAGGGCCTTACCTATGTCGCCCAAGTTACCAAGAACCGGGCCTATCATCCGCAGCAGTTGCTGGACACCAGTGACTACCCCCTACTCCGCCCTATTCAACCCCCACCTGAGGTGGCGGATCAGTTGGGCGAGCTGCAATTATTTAGCAAACCTGGCCAATTTGGCTGGAATAAAGTCGACCAGGGAAGCTGGCTGTTGGTCCAGCATTTGGCAGAGTTTATCGCGAGCCTGCCCTTAACCCCGCAAAAAGGCCTGGACCTGGGCTGCGGCTACGGTTTTTTAAGCCTCGCCGCCAGCCGCGTGGCGCAATGTCAAAGCATCAAACAGTGGCTGCTGACAGACAACAACGCGGCGGCCCTCGACTCCGCCGTGCGCAATATGCGCCAGATTGCAGCGTCAGGCACTGAGGTGCGAGTTTTTGGCGATAATTGCGCCGCCAGCTTGCAGGAAAAAATGGATGTCATTATCTGCAACCCACCCTTCCACCAGGGATTTAGTGTTGAATCAGAACTCACCGACCGATTTCTGCAATCAACCAAACGCCTGCTGGCCCCCAAGGGTGCCGCCCTTTTTGTAGTAAACCAATTTATCCCTCTGGAACGCAAAGCCAAAGGGTTATTTCGCGAGCAGAAAACACTCGCCGATAATGGCCGTTTTAAACTGGTTGGCCTCTATAACTATTGAGCCTTTTAACAGGCTTTAGACAAATTTTTATCAATTAGCGCAGTGAAAATACAGACTGGGGATTTTATAAACCAGTGACGCTAGATGGCTGATTTTTTTATAAAAAAAGGGTTGACCAAGGTAGGCCTCATCTATATTATGCGCACCACTTCCACGACGGAAGTTGAAATTCCGCCTTAGCTCAGTCGGTAGAGCAAATGACTGTTAATCATTGGGTCGCTGGTTCGAGTCCAGCAGGCGGAGCCAAATTCCAAAAGGCCGCATTTAATGCGGCCTTTTTTATGCGCGCAATATTCACCTGGCGTTTGCCGTGCCAGCAAACCAACCGCAACACAGGAGTGCATCATGTTTAAAGTTAATGAATACTTTGATGGCAAAGTAAAATCCATCGCCTTTCAAACCGAAACCCTGCCTGCCACCGTTGGTGTTATGGCACAGGGCAGCTACGAGTTCGGTACCAGTCAAAAAGAATACATGACTGTCGTCACCGGTAGCTTGACTGTTGTACTACCTGGCAGCGACAAAGCGCAGACCTTTACCAAAGGCCAAACCTTTATCGTGGAAGCCAACCAACGCTTTAAAGTAACCGCTGATGTAGAGACCTCCTACCTCTGCTGTTACGAATAATTTGCCCGCCGCAAATTAATCCCCCAATAAAAAGAGCCTCCTTGGAGGCTCTTTTTATTGGGGTGACCCATGCTAATTAACCATAATTCCCGCCTGCTGCGCGCTCACGCATTAAAGCTTGGGAATTGCCGCCAGAAGCTGTTTGGTGTACTCCTGCTGAGGTGCGGCAAACAAGGTTTCAGTTTCCCCCATCTCAACCATCTTACCTTTTTGCATCACCATAACGCGATCGCACAAATAGCGCACCACCGACATGTCGTGAGAAATAAATAACATAGTCAACTTATGTTTTTTACTCAGCTCTAACAAAAGCGCCAATATTTGTGCGCGAATAGTCACATCCAATGCCGATACCGGTTCATCAGCCACAATTAATTTGGGCTCAACCGCAATTGCGCGCGCAATTGCAATCCGCTGCCGTTGACCGCCGGAGAACTCGTGGGGATACTTGCGAATAAAACGGCGATCCAGCCCTACATCGTCCATTAATGCATTAACCTTTTCCACGATGTTTTGCGGTGTTGCCAGGCCGTGCAGCAACAGCGGCTCAGCCAGGGTGTCGTACACCGTCATACGTGGATTAAGCGAAGCGTAAGGGTCCTGAAAAATCATTTGAAAATCGCGACGGGATTTTTTTAACTGCCCCAAGGTCAACTTGCGCAAATCCCGGCCATCAAATAAAACTTCACCCTCCTGCGAGTCCACCAGTCGAATAATGCTTCGCCCCAGAGTGGATTTACCAGAACCGGATTCACCCACAATACCCAAAATTTCACCTTGCTTTACGCTGAGGGAAATATCATCAACGCCTTTTATCAGCTCCTGGACTTTTTTAAATAAACCACCGGACTTACGCACAAAATAGGTTTTAAGATGATTGACCTTGAGCAGAGGTTCATCGCCAGCCTGCAATTTATACTCATCAGGTTTGGCACTGGTAAGCACAGCACTGAGCAATTTTTTGGTGTAATCCTGCTGCGGGCTATTAAACACCTGGTCGCAACTACCCGCCTCGACTAGCTTGCCCTTTTCCATTACCAGAATGTGGTCCGACATCTGCGCCGCGACACCCAGATCGTGGGTAATAAAAATCACCGCCAGGTTGCGCTCGCGCTGGAGCTTTTTAATCAACTCCAATATCTGCGCCTGCACAGTTACATCCAGCGCCGTGGTGGGCTCGTCAGCGATGAGCAATTCCGGTTCCAGCATTAACGCCATGGCAATCATTACGCGCTGGCGCATACCGCCGGAGAATTGGTGCGGATAATCATTGATACGATTCGCCGCGTCGCGTATCCCCACCTCCTCCAGCGCCGCTATAGCCTTTTGCCTGGCCTCCTGTTTGGGCATTTTGCGCAGCACCACCAGCGGTTCGATCAATTGATCCATCACGCGCATATAGGGATTGAGGCAGGTCATTGGGTCCTGAAATATCATGGCGATTTTACTGCCGCGAATCTGGCGCAACTGGCGCTCATTCATTTGCAACAAATCCTGCCCATGAAACAGCGCCCTGCCCGATTCAATTTTGCCCGGTGGCGAGGGAATCAGCCCCAGCAAGCTGTAGCAGGATACGGATTTTCCCGAGCCGGACTCACCCACAATTCCAAGCACCCGACCAGACTTTAAGGTAAAATTTAAGTCTTCTACCGCAACGCTATGGCCATTGCGGGTATCAAAGACCACACGCAGGTTTTCTACTTCCAGGAGTGATGTATCTGTCATGGCCTAGTCTCTTGATGCGCGGGGGTCAAGTGCATCGCGCAAACCGTCACCCAAAAAATTTAACGAAAAAAGTGTTACCGATAACACCAAACCGGGGAATATCAACAGCCAGGGATACTCTTCCATAGTTTCTACCCCTGACGAAATCAGCGAGCCCCAGGAGCTGGCCGGCGGCTGAATACCTAACCCCAAAAAGCTGAGGAAGGACTCCAACAAAATCACACTGGGAATTGTCAGCGTGGTGTAAACAATAATGGGGCCGAGCACATTGGGAATTACGTGGCGCAAAATAATTTGACGCGAGGATAAGCCCATGGCTACTGCCGCTTCCACAAACTCCTGGCGTTTGATTGCCAGGACCTGGCCGCGAATAATTCGCGCCATGGTCAACCACTCCACGGCGCCAATCGCCAAAAAGAGCAACAGCATGCTGCTGCCAAAAATAACCGTTAACAAAATAATAAAAATAGTAAAGGGCAAAGCGTAGAGCGCATCAACGATACGCATCATGATCGCATCGACCTTGCCGCCCATAAAACCGGCGACTGCCCCCCAGAGCACACCAATCAGCAGCGCCACCGAGGTCGCAATAAAACCAACCATCAGTGAAATTCGACTGCCGTACATAATGCGCGTCAATTGATCGCGCCCGAGAATATCTGTACCCAACCAGTGGGCCGCAGAAGGTGCCGAAGCGCCCAGATCCAGGTTCTGCTCTTCGTAGGAATAAGGTGCTATCCACGGGGTTAACAGGGCAACCACTATCATAAACAAGAGTATGTACAGGCCCAGCATGGCCATTTTGTTTTTCATTAAGCGGGCAATGGCATCCTGCGTAAGCGAGGTGCCTTTTTCCAGCGCTGCCAATGCAACTTCGGGTGAATTTTGGCTGGACATGATTAACCTCTCCCACTCACGTCATGGCGCAATTTAGGATTGAGCCAAACCAAAAGCACATCCGCCAACAGGTTGAAAAGAACAATTAAAAAAGCAAAGAAAATGGTGCAGCCCATAATCATGGTGTAGTCGCGGTTAAAGGCGGCGGTTACATAAAAACGCCCCAGCCCCGGAATTTGAAAAATCGATTCAACTACGAACGAACCCGCCAAGAGGCCAGCTATGGCTGGCCCCAGAAATGAGACAACCGGGGTGACCCCTCCGCGCATAGCATGCACCAGCATAATTCGCCCCTCGGAAAGGCCTTTGGCGCGCGCTGTGCGTATATAGTCTTGTGAAAGCACCTCGAGCATACCGCCGCGCGCAATACGCGCAATATAGGCCGCGTAGACCGCCCCCAGAGTAATTGAGGGTAGAATTTTATCGCCAGAAATTTCACCCCAGCCAGCGACAGGCAGCCACCCCAGCCAAATTCCAAACACCAGTAATAATATTGGCCCCAGCACAAAGCTGGGCAGACAAATACCGATCATTGCCGCCGACATGGATAAATAATCCTGCGCAGTATTGCGTTTTTGCGCCGCAAACACGCCAGCCAACAAACCTACAATCAATGCAAATACTATGGCGTAGGT
This sequence comes from uncultured Cellvibrio sp., assembly GCA_966251115.1. GTDB lineage: Bacteria > Pseudomonadota > Gammaproteobacteria > Pseudomonadales > Cellvibrionaceae > Cellvibrio. Next base: position 1,094 of record CBINKF010000105.1, on the reverse strand, counting down.
TGCGAGCTCAAAAGTAGCGGGAAAACCTGCGGCTATTAGGTCATTAACGGTGTGACTGGGGTATTTGAACGAGGGGCCAAAGTCACCCTGCAGCACATTGCCCATGTAGTCGACATATTGCTTCCACAGTGGGTCGTTCAAATGATAACGCTCATTTAACTTTTTAATAATTTCGGGAGGGACGTTGCGATCCGAATCAAAGGGACCGCCAGGCGCAGAGCGGATCATCACAAAGGTTGCCAGCGAGACCACGAATAATACCGGTATGGCTTGCAGCAGCCGCTTAAAAATAAAACTGATCATAAATTCCTACACTTGATTTGGAGTAAGTAATTTCTTGTTTATCGGATGCTGTTAATTTTTATTCTTGAACCAGGTTGGGCGGTGGCGCATCGGGTGAGGTATCGCTACTTAACCACACATTTTTATAGCAGAAATACTCCATGGGGTTTACATACCAACCATGCACATGGGGGGATACCAGACGGTTCCATTGATAGGTATATAGCGGCAATATCGGAATTTGTTCGACTAAAATCGCATCGGCCTTTTGAAATAAGGCCATGCGTTTGGTTTGGTCGGGCTCGTTTGCTGCTGCGCGTAAAACGGCATCGTAATCCGGGTCGGAAAAGCCGGTTTTATTGTTGCCGTTACCCGTGGTAAATAACTCCAAAAAGGTATTGGGGTCCAGATAATCGCCTACCCAGGAGGCGCGATCTATTTGGTAGTCCATTTGACGCTCGCGATCCAAAAACACTTTCCACTCGGCATTTTCCAGGCTGATATCTATACCCAGTTCTTTCTTCCACATGCGCTGAATCGCCAGGGCAACATTTTTATGCTCTTCGGTGGTATTAAACATAATTTTCATTGGCGGAAAGCCCTTGCCTCCGGGAAACCCGGCCTCCGCTAACAGCTTGCGCGCCAACTCGGGGTCGTAAGGCATCTTCGCCTCTGGCCGGTAGCCGTAATCATCGGGAGGCGTAAGCGCATAGGCAGGCTGCTGGCCGAATTTAGTGACCTGCTCCACAATCGCTTTTCGATCCACGCTATAGGCCAATGCCTTGCGCACGCGCAAATCGTTGAGCGGTGCC
>CBINKF010000104.1:0-8217 GCA_966251115.1 uncultured Cellvibrio sp. | reverse complement strand
GGTGGCCAAAGGTTGGCCAGGGTGCGAAATACGCCGGCTTTCATTAATTCATCTCGGCCATTAGTTCATCTCGGCGATTTTGGTACGGGTGCGAGGGATAATAACCACGCCGTCCTCGCGACAATCCACATAGGCGTCTATGCCGTATACCTGCTGCAGGTTTTGCGGGGTGAGCACAGCCACAGGCTCGCCCGCCGCTACCAATTCACCGCGATTAATAAGCAGCAAGCGCGAGCAGTAACGCGCTGCCAAACTTAAATCGTGCAGTGCGGCCAAGACGCTGCCACCGGCGCACGCCTGATCGCGCAGTAAATCCATAATGTGCAATTGGTGGTAGGGATCGAGCGCGGCAATAGGTTCGTCAGCCAAAATAATTTGCGGCTCACCGGCAAATACCCGCGCTAAAAGCGCGCGCTGCAATTCACCGCCGGACAGGGTGTCCACGCAGCGGCGGCGCAGGTGATTGAGTTCGGTGAGCGACAGCGCCCGCTCCACGGCAGCGCTGTCGCGCGCGCTTTTTGCACCCAAGGGCCGGTGCCAGGGCGCGCGCCCGAGGCCCACCAAATGCTCCACTTGTAAAGGCCAGGCGGGAGTTTCCTGCTGGGCTAAATAGGCCAGCACCTTGGCGCGCTCAAGGCCATTGATGCGCCCCAGATTTTGCGCGGTTTGCCCCGCCCACTGCAGCTGCACCTCACCGCTATCAGGTACCGACAAACCCGCCAGAATTTTTAGCAGGGTGCTTTTGCCCGCCCCGTTGGGGCCAATTAAACCGACAAACTCACCGGGGGCCAATGACAGGCTGAGGTTGTTGATCAGGCGATTGCCATCGACACTGAGGTTTACCTGGTGGGCGAATAAACTCAGAGCTTGTGCACCCGCAACTGATGAGGCGCCTGGGGCTGGTCGGGATTCGCTCATATCACACCCACCTGGATCGGGTTTTAACAATCAACAAAAGGAAGAACGGCCCCCCCAATAAGGAGGTGACCACACCCAATTTTAATTCGCGCGCAAAGCTTAATTCGCGCACTAGAATATCCGCCAGCAGTAACAGCAGCGCGCCGCCCAGCGCGCTCACCAGCATCAAGCGCCCAGGGCGATAGCCCACCAGCGGGCGCAATAAATGCGGCACTACCAAACCTATAAACCCGATGCTACCGCTCACCGCCACACAGGCACCGACGCTAAGGGCGATACCCAGCAGCAATATTCCGCGCTCGCGCCGCCCATTAAAGCCCAGTGAAGCGGCGCTGGTTTCGCCCAGGCTGAGGGCATCCAGATAGCGCGCGCGACTGAGGATCAGCAGCCAGCCCAGCAGCGACAAAGGCAAGGCAATCCACAGGTGATCCATATGGCGATTGGCGAGTGAGCCCATCAGCCAAAAGACTATCTCCTGCATGGCGTAGAGGCTGGGAGCGAAATTAAGGGCGACCGCAATCAATGCACCGGTCATGGCATTAATAGCGACACCCGCGAGAATCAGCGCCAGCAGGCTTGCATGCATACCTGCCAGCAAATAAATCAGTAACAGCGCCAGAAGCGCGCCGACAATCGCCGCCAGTGGCAGCCAATACCAGGCCAGGGCAGAAATTCCAAAATAGAGCACGCAGACAGCGCCAAAGGAGGCACCGGTGGTCACCCCCAGCACCCCCGGGTCTGCCAGGGGGTTGCGCAACAAGCCCTGCATAGCGGCGCCAGCCAGGCCGAGGCTCGCACCCACCACCAGCGCCAGCAGCAGGCGCGGCAGGCGAATCTGGCCAATGACATTGGCCTCCAGGCTGGCCTGGCCCTGCCAGTAATCCTTAAGCCCTTGGCTCACACTCAGGTCGGCAGGGCCTACGCTTATGCCATAGACAGCCGCTACCACTATCGCCAGCAGCAACAACGTAACCAGGGTGGAATAGGAAAACTCTTTGTGCTGCACAACGGCCCCTTAAACTAGCGCTTGCCAGCTGAATGTAATTGATTGCGCATGGCCTGGGCCACATCGCCCACTACAGTCGCGGCACAGCCGGACAACCCCGCCGGCAGGTGGATGATACGAAAACCTGCCCGGGTCAGGGCCGGGTGTTCAAGGTACTCGCGGGCCAGCGAAAAAGCCCCTGAGCTGCTCTCTTCGATAATCAGCAAATCCGGCTGGGCACTGAGCAGCAGTTCCAGGTTGAGCTGACTAAAGCCCTGAATCCCCTGCTCTGCTGCCAGGTTGCGTAAACCGGCCAATTGCATCAACTCATTCTCCAGGGTGCCATCGCCAATCACCACGCCATTGGACGAGTACCAGAAGGCGGTGAGCCGGGACGATTTTTGCGCGCTGCGACTGAGCAGCTCAATTTGCTGATCTATTTGCGCCGCCAGCACCCTACCTCGGCCCTGGGTGCCCGTCAGTTCGGCCAATTGCATCACCTGGGAGCTTATATCCCCCAGCTTGCGCGGCAGCGGCAAACGCTCCACACGCAGATGTAACCGCTGTAAGAGCTCAAGCGCGCTGGGTGAATCAAATTCCCCGGCCAGCACCAGATCTGGCTGCAGCGGGACTATCTCCTCTGCCAAACCATGGTTTAAGGCAATGCCATCCAGTTGCCGGGCAATATTGGACCAGAGTGGATCGGCGGTTAGATAGCTAAAGGACACCAGTCGCTCGTGGGGCACCAACTGCCAGAGGAGTTCATCAATACAAATATTGAGCGAGGCAATGCGCTGGGGGCCGGCGTTAGCCACCAGCGTCAACCCCCAGAGCAACAGCCCGCTAATAAGCCTGGAGCGATTCAAGGGGGTTCAGCCAGGCCGCGCCGCGCACACCCGAGGAGTCGCCGTGTACCGCCTGTTTAATGGGGGTATCGCACTCGCCGCCAAACACATAGCGAGCAAGGCGTGGCGGCACTTGGGTATAAATCTCGGCAATGTTGGAGGCGCCGCCCCCAAGCACAATCACATCCGGGTCGAGCAGGTTAATAACCGCCCCCAGGCCGCGCGCCAAGTGTTCAAAGTAATCGTCTAATACCTGTGCCGCCACCGCTTCGCCGGCGCGCGCGCGCGCTGCAATTTCATGGCCCTTAAGGCGCTGGCCGGTGGCAAATTCATAGCTGTTGCTCAGGCCGGTACCCGAGAGGAAAGTCTCCTGGCAACCCTGTTTACCACAGTAGCAGGGGCGCTTGGCCAGGTCGGCGGTATCGGTCCAGGGCAAGGGGTTGTGGCCCCACTCCCCCGCTACACCGTTGGGGCCGACCAGGGGCTGGCCGCGAAAGGCCAGGCCGGCGCCACAGCCAGTGCCGAGGATTCCAGCAAATACCAGTTCGTAGCCCTTACCCGCGCCGTCGCAGGCCTCGGACACCGCCAGGCAGTTGGCGTCGTTAGTCATTTTGACCGGGCGACCGAGCCTGGCAGAGAGATCGCGCTGGAAGGGTTTGCCATTAAGCCAGGTGGAATTGGCGTTTTTAACCCAACCGGCTTTACGTGAAATAGTCCCGGGGATACCAATGCCCAGGGGCAAGCCGGATACGCCTGCAGCGGCCTCAGCCTGGAGTACCAGGTCTGCTATATCGCTCAGCGTTTGTTGGTAATCGTCACGCGCCGTGGGTATACGGGTGCGAAACAGCTCCTGGCTGGCGCCACCGAGCAGGATAACCTCGGTTTTGGTGCCCCCCAAATCCACGCCTATGCGAAAATCTGCCATACAAGTTAATCCACCATTTAATTGGGCGGCATTATAGGTTTGCGTCCCCGGTGGAGCAAATCAGCCTCCGGACGCTATTTGGCTGGCGAAAAAGGGGCATGCAGCTACACTCAAACTCATAAGTAAGCCGATGTTATAAGCCAATTGATTATGAACCCCCCTAATTTAAACGAGAGCTCGAACGAGCGCCGCAAATTTAGCCGCGTCCTTTTTGATGCCCATGTCGAGCTTGCCCAGGGCGATCACCAGTGGCGCGCCAGCCTGTTGGATATTTCCCTAAAGGGATTGCTGCTGCAACAAAAGTTGCCCGCCGAGCTGGACCAGGATCAACCGATTCTGGTCAAGGTCATCTTGTCCGACAGCACCTGTATTGCCATGTCAGTAGCTATAGCCCACAAGCATAATCAGCAGGTGGGGTTGGTGTGCAAATCCATAGATATCGACAGCGTCAGCCATTTGCGCCGCTTGATTGAATTGAATTTGGGGGATGCCTCGGCCGCTGAGCGCGAGTTATCCGAACTGCTTAGCGACCTTTAGTAACCCTGGAACCTATTGAGCGGGCCGCCCCATGACTGACACCCCCTTCGGAGCTGAACCCAATACCGATGAGCGCCGTCGCCACCCGCGCTTGAAGTTGCGCGCCTATGCCGAAATGCAATACTCCAGCAAAGGCTGGGAGGCCCATGTGCTGGATATTTCTGTGTCCGGGGCGCGGCTGGCCATCTTAAGTGAGCACCTGCTGCGCAAAGGCGACCCTTTGCGAGTTCAGATTATTCTGGATGATCTGGAAGGTCTGGCCACCACCAAAAAATCGCTCAATCTGCACGGGCGCCTCGCCCATGTACGCGAGCATATCTTGGGCTTTGAGTTTCAACCCGATACACCCACCGACAAAACCCAGCTGGATTTCCTTTTGGAATATCTCCACCAGCATCCCAATGGCGAATAAAACTAACCCTTAAACCTGAGTCATGGACGCGGTAACAGCGCACCGGTGCAAAGCACTGGTGCAGAGAGTATGTGTATATGCGTCCTTTGTATGTGATGCCCAATGCAACCCATGGCACCATTGGCACCCTCTTCAACTACATGACCTCTAGCGCCCTCAATCGCTGCCTGTGCCTGGTGCTACTGTGGTCCTGTCAGCTGATACCTGCACAGGGCGCAGAGCTGCGGCTAACCATTCCCAAACCCGATGTCTTTGAACCTTCCACCACCGGGCCATTTTTCGAGGCAGTTTTACGGCTGGCGCTGGCCAAAACCGCACCCCCCGACGAGCAACTCAATATTCAATATTTCAGCAGCTATGTGGGCCGCGAGCGCCTGCGGGTGCTAGTCGCCAAGGGCATGCCTGACTTGATGTGGAGCAGCTCCACCCCCGAGCGCGAGGAACAATTGGAAGCAATAAAATTCAATTTGCTCAAAGGGATAAATGAATATCGCTTTTTACTGGTTCGCGCCGCCGACTTACCCAAGTTTGCCAAGGTGCAAACGCTCGATGACCTGCGCGCGATGAATGTGGGTGCTGGCGTACACTGGAGCGACACCAAAATATTTCGCGATAACGGTTTTAACGTTGTGAGCAGCTGGAGCCACCCATCGTTGTTTCGCATGCTCGCTGCAGGGCGCTTTGACTTTATGCCTCGCGCCTACAATGAAATAGAAGTAGAACTACAAACATACGCCGCCTTAAATTTTGCGCGCGAGCCTCATCTTATAATTCACTATCACCAGCCAATTTACTTTTTTGTGAATAAACATAATCAGGCGCTGGCACAGCGAATTCGCGAGGGCCTGGAGCAGGCGCAATTGGACGGCAGCTACGATAAATTATTTTTTAGTGTGCCCGAGTACAAACAGGCCTGGGAGCATTTGCAAAAGCTGGACAAGCGTATTTTGTACCTTAAGGATTTGCCGCTGGCAGAGCCAGGGAGCGGTGGCCCAAATCCGGACTAAAGCGCCTCCAAAGCCTGCTGCAAATTTTTCACGGCGACAACTTCTATACCCAGGGATTTTTCGCGTGGAGCATTGGCCGCTGGCACTATAGCGCGCTTAAAACCATGCTTGGCCGCCTCGCGCAATCGCTCCTGCCCGCTGGGCACCGGGCGGATTTCACCCGACAGCCCCACCTCGCCAAACACAATTAAATCCTGTGGCAATATCCGGTCGCGAAAGCTGGACACTATGGCGAGCAGCAGCGCCAAATCGGCACTGGTTTCCATCACCCGCATACCGCCCACCACGTTCACAAATACATCCTGATCACCCACCATAATACCGCCGTGGCGATGCAGAACAGCGAGCAGCATCGACAGCCTGTTTTGATCCATGCCCACCGCGACGCGGCGTGGGTTGCCCAGGTGGCTGTCGTCCACCAGTGCCTGAATTTCAATCAGCAATGGGCGCGTGCCCTCCCACATCACCATCACCACCGACCCCGGTGCGGCATCTTCGGCGCGCTGTAAAAAAATCGCCGAGGGATTATTCACTTCGCGCATGCCCTGCTCAGTCATGGCAAATACGCCCAGCTCGTTGACTGGCCCAAAGCGGTTTTTATTGCCGCGCAGGGTGCGGTAGCGGGAGTCGTTATCGCCCTCCAGCAAAATCGAGCAGTCGATCATGTGCTCCAACACTTTCGGTCCGGCGAGCGAGCCGTCTTTGGTGACGTGGCCCACCAAAATCAACACAGTACCCGTCTGTTTGGCAAAGCGCGTTAAATAAGCCGCGCTTTCGCGCACCTGGGACACTGAGCCAGGCGCGGAGCTTATGTCCTCCATATGCATTACTTGAATCGAGTCAATCACCATTACCTGCGGCTTAACCTGCTGGGCGGTGGCGCAAATGGCCTCGACACTGGTTTCACTCAGCATTTGCAGGCGATCGCTGGGTAAACCCAGGCGCTGGGCGCGCATGGCCACCTGCTGCAGCGACTCCTCGCCGGTGACATAAAGTGCGGGCATGGTGCGCGCTAGATTGCACAGGGTCTGCAGCAACAAGGTGGATTTGCCCGCCCCCGGATGGCCGCCAATAAGTACCACCGAACCAGGCACCAGGCCGCCACCCAACACGCGATCGAACTCACCTGTGCCACTGCTAAAGCGCGGTACGTCTTTTAGCGCAATTTCCGCCAGGGTTTGTACCGGGTTGCCCGCAGCGCCACCGGCATAGCCTTCAAAACGCGCGGCGCGATTGGTGGGCGTCGGCCCCAGGCGCACTTCCACAACTGAGTTCCAGGCGCCGCACTCGCTGCACTGACCCTGCCATTTTTTGTAATCGGCACCGCAGTCGTTACACACAAATGCTGATTTGGTTTTACTGCTCACAAGAGATCCTGTTGTTTGAATTTTTGGGCGATTTTAGTAGCGCTGATTTTTATCTCTGGGTTTTTCTGCGGTCAGGCGCAAATAAATTCCCAAACCAATTAACAATGCCACGGCGGCAAACAGCATAAACACCGCCGAGTTTAAATGCGCCGGGTCACCGAGCAGGGATTTAAACATCAACAGCAAAGATTCAATCGATACGGCAATCACAATTGCCGACATAAACCGGCTGATAGTGCGCCGCGTGGAATCGTTGTGGTGAATGTCCTTATGCAGTAAAACCTCCTCTTCAAGAATGGTTTTACCCAGGTCGAAAATCGCCAGCCCCAGAGTCACCAATATCACCAGATGAAATGCCTGGGTCGCGGTATTGCTGTGCTCGTACAGCACTTCGACCAGGGCCTTGCCCGCCGAGAGAATCAACAGCCCCGACACCAATACCAGCATCATGCCAATAACCCCGTAAACTACCTGAAACCAGGGGTGAAACTTTAACCGCAAGCCATCGCCGTTTAAAAAGGTGATGAGTTTCTCCAGGTTAAAATTGATTACCAGGTATCGGGTCGAGCCGTCGTCGGATTGGAACCTTTGCACGGCCGAAATCGCCAGCTGATGGGTTGCACTCGACAAATAGGGCTGGGTTACGGTGACCGTGCGGGGATTGTCGCGCGCACTTGAATAGTAAACCCGATTGCTGCGATTGGAACCCAACCCCGGTTCGCTGCGTTTTAAATCGGCAATATTGGGCGCGGCGGCGGATTCGGTCACCTGCACGCCTGACTCGTCAATACAGTAGAGCAGGTCCACAAACGGATAGGACTGATGCAGGCGATTCACCGCAGCGCGCATCAACTCAGTTTCGGTTTGCAGCTTATTGGGCGACAGGGAGGTCAGTATAGACTCCAGTAAACGCTCGATTTGGGGTTGGTATTCATCGTATTTTTGCAGCAGGTAGAGGTAGTTGCGCGGAGTCATGAAATTACTCGAAAAAACACAGGAAAAAACACAGGAAGGGTACTCGAAGGACATTCGACAGCTGGCACGGCAACAGCGATTAAGATCCCGATGCCAACCCAAAGCCCAACCCAATGATCCTTAAAAATATCTGCCAATACAAGGACCCGGCGGAAATAGCGCGCGGCAAGTGTCAGGGTTCTGCGCGGCTAGGCGTCAAGCGCCTGGGTGGCTAAGCGTCAAGCGCCTGGGTTGAGTGGATGGTGA
>CBINKF010000103.1:0-8222 GCA_966251115.1 uncultured Cellvibrio sp. | reverse complement strand
CGCCTCGTCGAGGTCGCCGAGGTACACGCTCAGCTGGGCGGCGATCTGCCGGAAAATATTGCGCTCTCGGTGTTGGCCGAATGTCATGCGGCGATTTACGGCAGCAGCGCTTTACCTTTAAGCCAGTTACCCGTTTCAGCCTTTCGCGGCGCTGCTGAAGCCGCATTGGCGGCGAGCAACGTGCGCGCCCAGGGGGAGCAGTGATGCCGCAAAATTTACCCGGATTGGATTGCCTGATTCTCGCCGCCGGTAACTCATCGCGTTTTGGCGGCTGCAAACTGCTGGCGGACTGGCAGGGGCGCCCCTTAATCCTTAACGCCATTGCCGCCGCACAAGCATTGCGACCGCGCCGATTGTTGATGGTGACAGGTGCCTATCATCAGCAGCTGGAGCCTATTCTTCGGCAACTAAGCGAGCCATTACTGCACTGGGCCTTTTGTCCGAATTGGGCTGAAGGTATGGGCGCAAGCCTGGCCTTTGGTGCCGCGCAATTATCTGACGACAATGGTCTGCTGATTATGTTGGCGGATCAGCCTTTGGTAACCGCTGCCGATTTACAGCATCTACAAAATTTGTGGCGGCGCGACCCGCACAAAATTGTCTGTTCACACTTTGCCAACACCCTGAGCGTACCCGCAATTTTTCCGGCGCAACTTAAACCCGAATTACTAACCCTGCGTGGCGATAAAGGCGCTAAAGCACTTTTTACAGCTCACGCGGATTTGCTGCTTAGCCTGCCTTTGGCAACAGCAGAATTTGATGTAGATACCCCGGCTGATTTGGCCCGTCTAACACAAGCAGAGCTTAGCTGCCTAGCACAGGAGTCTCCCTATGATTTCGCTCAAGATTAACGGTCAGCTTCACAAAGTTGATGTCGACCCGGATACGCCGCTGCTGTGGGTGCTGCGCGACAGCCTGCGGCTGACCGGCACCAAACTGGGTTGCGGTATGGCGCTGTGCGGCGCCTGCACGGTTCATTTGAATGGCGCGCCTGTGCGCTCCTGCAGCCTGCCGGTATCGGCCGCTGCCAATGCCGAGGTGCGCACTATCGAAGGCGGCGAGTCACCGGCATTTAAAGCGGTGCAACAAGCCTGGCGCGAACTGGATGTGGTGCAGTGCGGCTACTGCCAGTCGGGGCAAATAATGTCGGCCACCGCACTGCTGGAAAAAAACACCTCGCCCAGCGACGCGCAGATTGATGACGCCATGATGGGCAACCTCTGTCGATGCGCCACCTATCACCGTATTCGCGCAGCGATTCACCAGGCAGCGGATCAACTGGGGAGGAAAGCCTGATGCATATGTTTACTAAATTGGCGCAAGCACAAGCCCTTGTCACCGCCGAGCCTTCCGCACAAGAATTCAATCGCCGCACGTTTTTGCAGGGCGTGGCGGTTGGCGGTGGTTTATTAATTGGCTGCGGCTTAATGCCTGTTGCCGCTGGCGCTGGTGAAACCCAAAAGCCCCTGGATATGGCAGGCGAAAGCGAGCCGAGTTTTAACGCCTTTATTAAAATCGCCCCCGACAGCAGCGTGACTGTGGTGGTTAAACATCTGGATATGGGCCAGGGTGTCAGCACTGGTCTCACCTCGCTGGTGGCCGAGGAGCTGGATGCGAGCTGGGCGCAGATGCGCTGGGAGTTCGCGCCCGCCGATGCGACGCGCTACAACAATTTATTTTGGGGCCAGGCCCAGGGCACCGGTGGCTCCTCCTCCATTGCTAACTCCTACGCGCAGCTGCGCAACGCCGGTGCCGCCGCGCGCGCCATGCTGGTGGAGGCGGCGGCCCATCGCTGGAAAGTTACACCGGATAAAATAAAAGTCAGCGGCGGATTCATTTCTTACGGCAAGAAAAAATTGAGCTTTGGCGATGTTGCCGCCGCCGCGGCGCTGCTAACACCGCCGCAAAAGCCCAGGTTAAAAGATCCCAAAGATTTCACCCTGATCGGCCAGCAAATTGGGCGCAAAGACAGCCCGGACAAAACCTCCGGCCAGGCGCGCTACACCCAGGATGTGTATTTGCCAGGCATGCTCACCGCACTGGTGGCCTACCCGCCCAAGCTGTTCGGTAAAGTAAAAAGTTTTAGTGCTGATAAAGCCAAAGCAGTGCCGGGTGTGGTGGCGGTAGTGCAAATTCCGCGCGGTGTTGCGGTAGTGGCGGAGAACTTTTGGGCGGCGAAAAAAGCGCGCCAGCTGTTGCAAATCGACTGGGACTTATCTGCCTGCGAAACCCGCAGCAGCGATGACTTGTTCAAGGCGTTTCACGCCGCCGCCGCGAAAGCGGGCGACCCGGTAAAAACCCAGGGCGATGCGGTCGCGGCCCTCGCTAAAGCAAAAAAAATTATCCAGGCACAATACGAATTGCCCTACCTGACTCACGCCGCTATAGAGCCGCTTAATTGTGTTGCGCAGGTGAACGGTGCCGGCGCCGAATTTTGGTATGGCTGCCAAATGCCCACGGTGGACCAAGCGCAAATTGCCGGAGTGCTCGGCTGCGAGCCAGCGCAGGTGCGCATCAATACGCTTTACGCCGGTGGCAGCTTTGGTCGCCGCGCCTGTCCGGGTGACTATGTGGTGGATGCTACCCATATCGCCAAACAATTTACCGGTCGCCCGGTAAAAATGATGTGGCTGCGCGAAGATGAAATCCTCAACGGCCACTACCGGCCCATGGCGGTCCACCATATTCGCGCCGCCCTGGCGGCGGACGGTTCGCCCGCTGCCTGGCAGCACCACGCGGTGGCGCAATCCATTTTGCGCGGCACACCCTTTGGCGCCATGGTAAAAGGCCCGGTGGACGGCACTGTCACCGAAGGTGTGGAGGATATGGCCTATGCCATCCCCAACTTGCAGGTAAACGGCACCGAGATGCCGGTGGCGGTATCCACCCTCTGGTGGCGCTCGGTGGGTCACTCGGGCAATGCTTTTGTGGTGGAAACTTTTATCGACCAGCTTGCTAAAGCGGCGGAGCAGGACCCAGTCGCCTACAGGCGCAAATTATTGGCGAATGCGCCGCGCGCGCTGGGGGTACTCAACCTGGTGGCGGAAAAAAGTGGCTGGGACAAACCGCTCGCCCAGGGCGAAGGCCTCAAGCGCAGTCGCGGCATTGCCGTGCATCAATCCTTTGGCACCTGGGTAGCGCAAGTGGCCGAGGTGAGTGTAAAAGCCGATGGCAGCTATCAGGTAGATAAAGTCTACTGCGCGGTGGATTGTGGCGTGGCCGTTAATCCCGATGTAATTCGCGCGCAAATGGAAGGCGGCCTGGGTATGGGTTTAAGCGCTGCTCTGGGTGAAGCCATCACCCTAAAAAATGGCCAGGTGGAACAGACCAACGACCACAACTACCCGCTGCTGCGCATAGCCGCCATGCCCAAGGTGGAAGTGCATATAGTGCCCTCTGCCGAGCCGCCGTCGGGCGTGGGCGAGCCCGGCCTGCCGCCCATAGCACCGGCAGTCGCCAATGCGCTTTACGCGGCTACGGGTGTGGCTAAAACCCGTTTGCCTTTGGGGGCTAAAGTTTGACGCTCGCCGCGAAATAAATAATTCTGAGGGGCTGAGAGGCCCCTTTATTTATGAGTATATAAATTGTTTTTGCGCGCTGCTTTTAACCTGCGGGTAACCTGCAGGTTTTAATTCCAGTAAATCCGGGAATATGCGTTATGCTGGTGAAAATTTTTTCGCAACTTCAACATGCTTAGAGGTGATGGATGAAATACCTGTTGACCCTGCTGCTGTGCCTGCCGCACTTACTCCTGGCGCAATTGGCCCAGGCTTTTGGCGATCGCCCTTACAATCAAGGCTACGACCCAGCGCGCAATGCGGCTGCCGATTATCAAGCCGCATTAACCGCCGCCAAGGCGGAGCACAAAATGGTGCTGCTGGAAATCGGCGGCAACTGGTGCATCTGGTGTATGCGCCTGGATAAGTTTGTAAAAAACCACACGGATTTGCACCAGGCGTTTAACCAAACCTTTGTGGCGGTAAAAGTCAATTTTAGCGAGGAAAATGAAAATACCGAGTTCCTCAAACAGTTTCCGCAGGTTAAAGGTTATCCGCATTTTATGGTGGTTAATCCGCTGACGCTGAAGGTTATCCAACAAGGCACGGGTAAATTTGAAGAGGGCAAAGGTTATTCCGAAGCGCGCCTGCTGAATTTTATCCGGGCCTGGCAGGCCAAACTGCCGGCGGGTAATTCGCTGTAATAATCTGCCAGTTTAAATCCCCTATACTGCACCTTCTGGCATTAACGGCTTTCGCTGGGGACTTAAATTAAGCAAGGAGGCTTATTACATCTACTTATTATTCACCCAACATCCCACTGATTAAGGAGAAATTATGGAACCCTCGGTTAACACTTCTACCAGTAACGCTAACCCACCGGTATTGCAAACCGATCTGACACAGGCGCTGCTGCAGGCTTCGTCACTGGCCTACACAGATTTGGCCAACAAAAATAATCCCTCGTATATTCCTCCCGCCATTCCCTACGCTGGCGGCAATTTTAATTTTAGCGCGCGCTTTAGCGGGTTTGATGATGTAGCCTTCGGTTTGGGCGAGGAGGAGCGCTATGGGCTGATCTATGAATTTAGTGGCCAACCAGATACTTATTTAGTGGCCTTTCGCGGTACAGATTCGCCCTACGATATGCTGCTGGATTTAGAGTCGGCAACCACCGAGCACTTTAAGCCTTTTGTAAAAACCGCGGGCTTTCCCGCCCATGTGCATGTGGGCAGCGGTTTTAATAAAATTTATGCCACCAAAAACCACAGCATGGCCACTGCCATGCAAAATCAAATATTCAACTATTTTAAAGGGCTGGCGACACCGCCTGCAGAAATTATTATTACCGGCCACAGTTTGGGCGGTGCCCTGGCGTTGTTGTTCGCACTGGATGTGGCGGTGAGTTTGCCCGAGGTGGCAGTATCCTGCATGACCTTTGCCAGCCCGCGCGTGGGCGATAAACATTGGCAAGCGGCGTTTAACCAAACCTACAAGCTCCAGCAAAAAACGATTCGCGTGCGCAATAGCTATGACCTGGTGCCCAAGGTGCCGCCAGAAAAATTCCCGTTTGATTTTAAAGATGTGGGGCAGGTGTTTCCGGTTGCTTTTAGCCCGTTGCACCAATCGGATTTTAATAGCTCCACGGTGCTCTCCTGGCACGCGCTGACCAATTACACCTATGTGGTCAATCGCGCAACACCCAATAAACCGCAGGTGTGGACAGGTGAGTTCCCCGATCAAGCGATAAGCGGTTGGCAGATGGAAAGTTACAATCCCTTCACGCATTCTTCCGCCATCGAAAGCGCCAGTAGCCGCGCGCAAGTTGAACAGATTGTCGCGCAGCAAAAATCCTCTTCTTGATAGCACCCTCAAGCCCGAGTTTTAGCCCACAGGCAGCAACTATGCTGACTGTGGGCTAATCAATCAGCGACAAAGCTCACACCTGTAAAGGCTTAAACGCAACTCTGGTCCGCGCCACCACGCCTGCTGCGCGCGAACTCACGCCTGGATTGGGATATTCGGGCCCCAGGCCTAAGAGCCTTTACCTAAGAGCCTTTAATAGCGAGCTTATCCTGATATTAGGCAATCTGACGGGTTTTTATAGACAAAATATTGTTATTTAATTGGCGCTTGTTGCTACTAATCTGGCGCTTATTGCTAGCATTAGAGAGTTGAAATCCGTCAGTGAGGCTGGCCCATGATTTTTTACGCACACCGGAGTATGCCTATACGCGTCCCCCAAAAATGCTGGCTGGGGCTTCTGGTGGCTATGATCTGGACAATTCCTCTGGCCTTTGGCGGCGAATCGCAGCTGCAGTCGCAACCCCAACCACAACCCCAACCACAACCGCTGCTGGTCGTTAAGTACCTGGGGAGCACTCCGTCTGTTGACGAAAGCTATTACCTGGCCTTAATCGAACAGGCGTTAACGGCAACTGACGACCTTGGCCCATATAAAGTGGAATATAGCCAACGGGAGCTGAGCTCTGAACGCAAACAGGATTTATTGGTGGAGGGCGATCAGCTCAATATCGATCGCCTGGTGGGCTTTGAAGACAGGCTGGGCTTGCGGCGTGGCTTGATTAAGGTTAAGCAGCCGCTGTTGTTTGGTTTTATGGGTTTTAGGGTGCCCTTGATTCGCGCCGATACCCAGGCGATGTTTAATCAGATTAACAGCTACGAGCAGCTAAAAAAAATTCCCCTGGGGCTGGGGAAGGGCTGGGAGGGGTATATCTATCGCCGGCAGGGGTTTCCCTTAAGTGAACCCATCAATATGACGCTGCTGCTAAAAATGCTCGCCGGCGGCCGCTTTGATTATGTACCCCTGAGTGCCATAGAAATTGAGGATAATTATTCAATCGATGGCAAGTTGGTGGCCAGCCTGAAGCCGGAGCGCCATTTGCTGATCCACTTGCCCCAGCCGGTATATTTTTATGTGAGCCCCGACGCGCCTGCACTGGCGGCGCGGCTGGAGGCGGGCCTGGGGCAGCTGCGCGATCAGGGTGTTATGTGGCGCTTGTTCAAGCAGTATTTTGGCGAGCGTTTGCAGCGCTTAAACCTGAAACAGCGCCAGATAATTGAGGTGCCCAACCCCGAGGACGATGGCAGTTTAAACTTTGCCCGCGAGCGATTGCTAAACGAGTTTTAATTGACCTCGCTGTGCGTGTGCATCCGCCTTCCCTTAACGTGCGAGCCGGATAAAGTGCGCGCAGGGCGTAATCCAGCGTAATTTATTGAACCTTTTCATTTGCCCATAATATTTGTGTGGGAGATTGGCTCAAGCCTGTAATTTCCCTCTGGAGCAACGCGCAATCAGGATGCGTTTTATCTCATTCGAACCAGTAAGGAAAATTGCTATGCCCCATACCAATAAACAGGACAAGGCTGCGCAGGTTCTGCGGCGCAAAATAATGGCAGAGATTAATCAAACTTCGCCCAAGTGGAAGGGCCCAAAAATCCACAAGATACGTCGCAACCAGGCCAGGGTTCCTACCGCCCTACGTAATGCAGTTAACATGACCGGCGGACAGTTTGGATGCCACACTTGCCTGAGCATTATAAGGCATGACCGCAACCAACCCTGGATTGGTGACCATATACCGCCTACCAACCTCAGCCCCGCCGCGCGCAAGCACTATGGCTGCAGTAGCAAAACGGTGCTTTATCCCCAATGCGATGTCTGCGCCTCGGCGCAGAGTGCGCTGGTGCGCAAACTTAATGCCTGTAAGGGAAACTTCCCAGCGTTAACTGCGCGCCAGCGCAAGTTAATTCTCGGTGGCGGCTTGCCCCATAAACATATCAAGGCCACTGGGCCAACGGTAAGTGCCGGTGAGGGCATTAGCATTCAAAGCCTGGGGGTTACCAACGGCTGTCACAGCTGCGGGCGAAAATATCCGCGCTCCACTTACCACAGCGATCATGTGTTCCACCAGGAGTTTGTCACCTCTTATATGCCGCAGGTTTTTAAACTCCTTAAAATTGATCTGCCTGATTTTAATAATTTAGAGGTTCGCCCCCAGTGTCCACGCTGTTCCGGGCACCAGGGTGGCAAGGTTAATCGCATTACTATTCTGGCTAAAAAATATGCGCGCGATAACAATGTTGTGGTTTATAAATAGCGCGTCAAATAAGAGTTTTATAAATTAAAAGAGTTTTATAAATTAAAAAAGCCCGGCCTGGAAATTTTCCAGCCGGGCTTTTTATTCAAGCTTGACGCTATTTCTTATCCATTTCGGCAATAACTTTTTTCAACCCCTTCAGCGAAGCCTCTACGCTCTGCATCGAGTCCATACCGCTCGGGTAAACTTCCTGCTCCACCACCAGCCAGAGGGTGCCGCCAATGGTTTTGTTGGCTTGGATCAGCGCTTTCCAGTCGGTAGTGTCCTGGCCGATGATGGGGTTTTCGCTATTGCCTGGCTCGGGGGCGGCGGCCTTGTAGTGAGTGGTAATGGTGCGCCCTGGGTAGTGTTTAATAATATCTACCGGGTCTTTGCCGGCCACCTCGGTCCAGCCTACATCCTGCTGCAGCACTACCGATTTGGGCGTGCCTTTGCCCAGCACATCCCAACTGGTGGTGCCCTCCTGGTCGAGCATTTCCACCTTGTGGTTGTGGTAGCCGGTGTGCATGCCCAGAGGCGCGAGCTTGGCTTCCACCGCCGTTAAATCGGCGGCGACCTGGGCTGCACCTTCGGGCGTTTGGGCGCGCTTATCCATGGGGATAAT
>CBINKF010000102.1:0-8226 GCA_966251115.1 uncultured Cellvibrio sp. | reverse complement strand
CCAAAAACAAGCGCTGGTTAAGTCCCTCGCGGAGTTTATCCATCCAGGATAAAAATTCTGTGACAGCCGGGTGGCGCTCTTCGTCTGTCTGCTCATCCAGCCAGCAGATTTTGTCGCGCCGCACCTGGCGGTTTAGCTGATAGTCATCACCCCGCCCTATACCCGCCGGGCGCAAGTCATCCAGCATATTCCGATCCAAGGCTTCACAGAGCCCGGTCAACAACGTCTCCGGCAGCAGTCCGTCAAGCACCAGGTAACCCGGCCCCGCCAGAGCGTCCGCAATCTTGTCGAGCCAGGCGGTAAAGTGATCCTCTGCCGTCAGCGGGCCGGCAAAAGGGTCTTCTGCGGCGATGGGGAAGCTGGCATCAAGCACCGGCAGCTCTGGCGGTGGAGCCGCTGAAGGGGCTTGGCTGTCAGCGACCAAGCTCGGTTTATGCTCAAGCACAACCGGTTCGGGCCGGGGTAATTCAGGGGGTAAGTTGGGCGTCATGGTTACCTATAACAACAGGGTGAAATTAGCGCGGCTGGGCGCGTGAGGTGGAGCTGGGAGCGATGCGGAGGTTAAGAGCTGAGGTGCCGCGAAGAATAAAAAAACACATCGCCCGCTGGCTTGATTCATATCAACAAGACAACCCACGGCGGAAAATAAGATTCTGGCTGAAAAGCTGCGTTACTTCGAGGAGCTAAGCATGTCGCTATTCAATCAGGCCATCCAGTGGAATACCCCATTAATCCAGCGCTACGACCTGGCGGGCCCGCGCTATACCTCCTACCCCACCGCGCCGCAATTCCGGGAATCATTTTCCGAGAAGACGCTGCTAAACGCCATAGCCCAGAGCAACGATTTATCGCGCCCTTTGTCACTCTACTTTCACATCCCCTTTTGCGACACCCTCTGCTATTACTGCGGCTGCAACAAGGTCGTAACCCACAACAAGGGCCGCGCCCTGCCCTACCTGGAGCGCATGATCCAGGAAATGGCACTCTACGCCGAGCAAATCGATAGCAATCGCCAGGTGCAACAAATTCACTGGGGTGGCGGCACACCCACCTTTATCAGCGATAGCGAAATGAGCTTGCTGATGAAATCCACCCGCCGCCTGTTCAAACTGGCCGACGATGCCCAGGGCGAGTTTTCCATCGAGATTCACCCCGGCCGAGTGAGCATCCAAACCATGGCCCATTTACGCCAGTTGGGGTTCAATCGGGTCAGCATGGGAATTCAGGATTTCGATACCCGGGTACAAAATGCCGTCAATCGCTTTAATAGCCAGGAGCAGGTCGCCAATCTGGTTCAGGCCCTGCGCCGTCAAAACTATCGCTCAATCAGCATGGATCTGATCTACGGCCTGCCCCTTCAAACCTGTCACAGCCTGAAGCAAACCCTCAATAAAGTGATCGACTTATCCCCCGATCGGCTGTCTGTTTTTAACTATGCCCACCTGCCGCATTTGTTTAAAAGCCAAAAGCTCATCCGCGAGGAGGACCTACCCAGCCCCGCGCAAAAATTGGAAATGCTGCACCAGTGTATTGAACAGCTACAGAGCGCCGGATATATCTACATAGGGATGGATCATTTTGCCAAGCCCGGCGATGAGCTGGTGCTGGCGCAGGAGCGCAGCGATTTACAGCGAAACTTCCAGGGCTATTCCACCCATGGCGATTGCGACCTGCTGGCATTTGGGGTTTCATCCATCAGCAAAATCAACCATGTCTATGTGCAAAATGCCAAGGATTTAAACCGCTACCAGCAGCACTTGGACCAAAGTCTGCTGCCCATCGAAAAAGGCTTTAGCCTCAATAGCGAAGACCAGCTGCGCGCATTTGTTATCAACCAATTAATTTGCCATTTCCACCTGGATTTTGCCTTGGTAATGCGCGAGTTTGGCGTGGACGTGAGCCATCATTTCCAATATGAGCTAACTCAACTACAGCCCATGGTCGAAGACGGCTTAATCAGTATTGGCCACAACCAACTGCAGGTGCACAACAGCGGGCGCATGTTGATTCGTCGCATTTGCATGGTGTTTGACGAATACCTCAACAACAGCCAACAGATTCGCTACTCAAAAATTATTTAGGCGAATGCAGTGAATCCGGCAGCTTTTTAAGGGTGTAGATATCAAAGCGACTGGACTTGCCCTCCAGTTGATAGGAAGGCGACTGGTTATTTAAAAAAGGAGCTTTGCGCGGTCGCTTGACCACCACGCGATAATTGACACGGTTCAGCGCCAGCGGCAGGAGCGCATCGGCATCCTCGTCGGCGCCCACCAATGAGTGAAACGCGCGCATTTCTTTTTTTACATCGGCGCTTTTGTGCCGCTCGGGAAACATGGGGTCGAGGTAAATCACGTCGGGATAATTATCAGTATCTAGACTCTCCCAATACGCCTTGCTGTCAGACGACACCAAACTCATCTGCGCGATAATTTGTGCTAGCTCTGGGTCCTCACCCAATGCAAAGTCTCGGGCACGCGTCAAGCCGTCCTCTAAAAGCGCGTGAACAATAGGCATTCGTTCAATCATCTGCACCTGGCAGCCTAAGCTGGCAAGCACAAAGCTGTCCTTTCCAAGGCCGGCAGTTGCATCCAACACCCGCGGATAAACACCCGATTTTAATCCCACTGCTTTGGCAATCATTTGCCCCTTACCACCGCCAAATTTGCGCCTGTGATCAACTGCACCCTGGGTGAAATCAGCCCGTATGGGGCCGGGCGCCTTGGCGCCTGTTTGCTGCAACGCCAACCCCGCTGCACTAAATACCAAAGCAAATGCATGGTCTTCCAGGTGTGCCGGGTCGGCCCCAGGCATCAGGGTTAAACCCAGCCGCTGCGCCAGGGGCTCAGCGCCGGCCAGATCTGCAGGTGAACACACCAGGGGGATATCAAACATAGTCGCAGTCCAAAATAGTTGCACTCCAATCAAGCGCGCTATTGTGCCACAGGCACACTTAAAGGTTGTGCCTCAGGCACACTTAAAGGTTGTGCCTCAGGCACACATAAAGACTGTGGCTCTCTGACTTTAACCGTTTCAGATTTTTCCAGAAAGCAAGCCCGACTTGGGCTGCAAAATGGCGGCGAGCCAGTTGTTACCCCGACGGAATTACTAAATAACTTTCCCAGCATTCAAGCGGCAAGTTTCAGGATATTTAATCAATTCAGTGCGTCGCCCTAAGGTAAAGCCGAACAATTGGTTTTACTATTAACCCGGCGATCAAATATATCGTCCTGACATATTTGATCGGCGCCCTGGAAAATCCGGCGCAGATGCGTAAATCTGCTTGATTTTCCAGGGCTAGCGCCAGCCTTCAGCTGACGGCGGCACATCCCTGTGCCGCACTATTAATCCGACAATATTAATCGCCGGATTAATAACCTTTGATTAGGGGCTCCCGAAGGAGCCAAAACAGGTACTGTTTATTTTCGCGATAAACGTTATTTCTTCGTGATAAAAACCAACTAGCCAGCATTATTTTTCCAATTGGAAATTAATACGCTCTGTCACATCCTGTGTTTTGTAGGTGTTTTGTCCATCGCTCGCGGGTTTGTATTTCCAACCGCGCACCGCTTTGATAACCGCCGAATTAAATACACTGGAGGGTGCAAAAGCGATTACGCGAATATTGGTGGTGGTTCCCATAGGCGTAATATCAAACATCACATCTACATAACCTTCGGTTCCACGAGACAAGGCGTTGGCGGGGTACGCAGGATTAATGCGCACTATGGGCATAGGCTGTCCGCCTGTGTTTATCGTGATTTGATTGCCAGTACCCGCGGTAACTACAGGAGGCTCCCAGTTCAATTTATTTTCGGTGCCTGGGTTTTCAATAGTTGTTTGCAAATCAATTTTTGGAGGCTGCTCAATAATTTGTGGTTTTACCGGTGGCTCTGGGTCCTTCATGACATCAATTTTTGGTTTGAAATCTGCAATCATCGAGGGAATCACCAAGGTTTTTCCTTCCTCGGGAGCCAGGGTATCGTTGCGTACCAAGGAGTACATGGCATACAACAAAACCATGGTCATTATTGCCCCGAGCGGAATGGGGCCTAGGATACGCAACGCGGTATAAGCTCTATTGGAATTTGCAGGCACTGCAGTAATTGCTATGGCTGTCATATAACTACCCTCGTGTTGAAAAGAAATCCGGAGCCAATTTTTGGATGTAACTTGCCTGTCCCGGAGCCGGGCAAGTTTTTAAAAACAACAGCGTGTGGAATTAACGCAACTTAGCGTCGTCGCGGCGGGTTTTGGATCTGAAAGGTGAAGTCTTCGGTCACGCCCTGTAACACCACGGGCTGACCATCAAACATCTGTGGTTGATAGCGCGATTTTTTAATTGCTGCCAGCACGGCTTTATTAAAGACGGCGGCATCGCTGCGCAAAATTTTCGCGTCGCTAATACTGCCATCGGCAAGAATCGTGAACTCGACGGTTACATTACCCTCCAGGCCTTTAGCGAGCGCACTGCTCGGGTACTGCGGGGTTACTATTTCCAGCGGCAAATAGCCTTGCACCTGGATTTGTGGGCTGATTTTTTCGCTCAAATTCAAGGGTTGCACTTGCAAATTTGGGCGCTCGCTTTCAATTCTGGGCACGGTAACTTTTACTTCTTCAATGCGAAGGTTTTGCGCAGGGCGCTGCGCGCTCATTCGCGGCAGTGACTGCCAGTCAAAATTCTCCACGGGCACAGCAGGTGCTTGCTCAATTTGATTTTTGCGTTTCCACTCATCCAAATCGAGTGTCACCCAATCCATAAGCGCTTTGGCGTGCACGGGTTTGAGTGGAATAATTTGAATGCTCGCCATAAAAGCCAGCAGTAAACCGCCAACAATTACCCAGTATTGCGCCGCCTCCAAAGCGACAGGTGCGCGTGGACGCTGTTTGTCCAGCACCGCCGCAATGCGATAGAAAATCGCCGACTTGCCGCTCATCCCCAGGCTCGCCTCCTCCTGGGTATTTTCCGCGCCGGCGAGCTGCATCAGGCTTTGGGCATAGGCCAGGTGCTTATTGCGCAGGCGATGGATTAAATCGTCACAGGCAATTTCGGCCTGGTCGTAAACACGGTTTGCCAACCACCACACGGGTGGTAAAAACCAGAAGACGGCGCAGGTTAAATTCACCAGCTGGCTCATCAGCCAATCGCGGCGCGAAACATGTCCCAGCTCGTGCATCAACACCGCCAGTTTTTTATCCGCATCCCAGAGTACAGCCTCCCGAGGCAGCAGTATTTCAGGCTGCCAAAAGCCCCACATTTGTGGCGAATCCACCGCGCGAGAACTTTTGATCAACAGTGGGCGCTGAATATCCAGCAACTCGCACAGCTGATTTTTCAGCTCAAGAAATTCCGGGTCTGCAATCTGCTGCGCGCGGCGACTTTGCAACAACAGTGCACCATAGCCCAGCAGGCGAAAATAAATTATCCAGCTGAAGCCCAGTAGATAAATCCCCAGAACTATCAGCCCTTGATCAAGACTGAAATTTGCCGCAGAGTTTTCAAGCAACTGGTTCAGCCAGGCATCCAGGCCAAGGGCCAGATTGCCAATTAAAGGCACAGAGTGCCAATCGAGCGCAGGTAAAAAGAACCCCAAAATAGGAATTAACAACAACCCCAATAACCCCAGGCTAAGCACAAAATGTTTGAAGGCCGCCGACTGGCGCGCGAGCAATAACCAGAGTACGCTGAGCAACGCCAACATCAGCAGTGGTTTTATCACCCAACTGGTTATCACTAAAATTGCAGTTTGCATATCCATCGTTGTTTTGCGCCTCGCTGTGGAGTTCACACACCGGCTGTTGTTATTCGACTGTCATTTTCCGAGGTTGGATACTGCCTTAAGAATCCTTGTCTTCCCCCTCGCGCGCCTTGTCTATGGCTTGTTGCAATTGCGCGATTTCGTCGCTGCTGAGTTTTTCCTGCTTCATCCCCAAGAGCGCATTTACAGCGGCGGCCGTAGAGCCACCAAAAAATGTCTTAAGCAGCTTTTGCATGGCTGAGGTGCGCGCCTCCTCCTGTGCCACTACCGGGAAGTAGATATAGCGCGGGCCATCCTCGCGAAAGTCGACGACTTTTTTCTCCACCAATTTGGCCAGCAATGCCCTCACCGCCGAATAGCTGGGCGCCTCGGGAATAGCATCGCGCACCTCTTGCGCGGACAACTCGCCCGCCTCAAAAAGCGCATCCATTATTTGCCGCTCGCGGCGACTTAATTGCGTATCTGGGTTCATAGTCTGGTTTCCGTTAGCCTTGTGCTAGTTTTTTAGCATCATGCTACAAAACTAGCACATCCAGGTTTTAGGTCAAGCAATTTGTGCTAAAAAATTAGCAGGCCTTAAATAAGCGTTTGAAAAGTCGTTGAATTGGCATAAAAAAAGCCGCTGCAGTTGCCTGCAGCGGCTTTTGGGAATGACGCCAGATTATTGCTGGTTGGGAATCAGCTCCAGCTCTACGCGGCGGTTAGCCTCGCGGCCAGCAGCGGTATCATTGCTGGCAACAGGGTAGCGAGAGCCATAGCCGTAGGCTTGAATGCGGGCGCTGGCTACTCTTTGGTTGCGCAGGTACATGGCAACACTGTCAGCGCGACGCTCCGACAAGGGCTGGTTAATTTTGTCACTACCGGTTGAGTCGGTGTGGCCAGTTACCTTGATCGAGGTTTCTTTAAATTCAGCCAATACTTTGGCCACTGAGTTGAGCACCGGGAAGAAGTCGGAGCGGATATCAGCATTGCCGGTAGAGAAGGTAATGTTGCCGGGCATGATCAGGTAAAGGTTGTCACCATCGCGACGCACCTGGACACCTGTGCCTTGCAGCTCTTGGCGCAACTTGGCTTCCTGACGATCCATATAGGCACCTACACCACCGCCGGCAATACCACCAATCGCCGCGCCCTTGAGTGCACGCTTGCGACGGTCATCGGCGTTATTACCCGTAGCGGCGCCCAGCACAGCACCCGCAATAGCGCCAATCCCAGCACCTTTAGCGGTGTTGCTGGTTTTTTGTTCGCCGGTATAAGGGTCGACAGTAGTACAGCCGATCATAAAAAAAGTGAGCAGCATTGCAACTAGGTATTTCATGGTGATATCTCTCTTACTTGATGAAAAAAATGTAACCCGCCGCGACTCCTGGCGAGTTAAATCCCTGATGACAGATTGTGGACTTGGCAGCTGAATCACAACTGAACTCCACAGCTAATAAAGAGGCTGGCATATTAGGCCAGACACTGAAACAAGGTACCAGCCTTAGCGTTCAAACAACTTCAGAAGCAGGTCTCAAAAGCGCTAAAACTCCCCATACATTTTTGCCCTTTTAGTCGCGGAACTCCTATGAGCCAGAAATTCACCCTTATTGCCCTGTTTGTGCTGCTCGGCGGCCTCAGCGCCTGTCAAAAATATTCGGTCAGCATTAATGACAAGGTAATTTATACGCCGGCGCCAATTTTTAAAGACTATCAAATAGCCGATGAAAAACTGCGCAACTGCGTGGCCCAAACACTGCAGGATTTAAACGCCACCCGCGCGCAGGATTTAACCCAGTTAAATTGCAGCAACGCCGGTATTCAATCACTCACCGGCCTGGAAAAATTTTACGCATTAAAAGCGTTAAATCTTTCCGACAATCAAATTACGTCGATTAATACGCTGGCGAAACTGGGGTTATTGGAGCAATTGCTGTTGAGCAATAACAAGCTTGAAGATGGGGCTGCGCTGCTGCACCTGGTGCATTTGCAACAGCTGGACTTGAGCGGCAACCCTCAGCTTAAGTGCGCGGACCTGAAACAATTGGAAGAAAATCTGCGACCTTTGCATGCACAAGTGGAATTGCCGCAACAGTGTAAAGGTTGATCTGGATCGCTGGTGCTCACCCAGAGCACTGGCGATCCCACCTGAGGCCATTCAATAATGGGCTTTACTTTAACCAGCTTTACTTTAACCCGCTTTACTTTAACCAGCGTTGTTTGAACGAGCTTTGCTTGAACAGGCTTCGCTTTAGCGCCCTTTAACAAACATCAAACCAATACTATTGCGCAAATGATGATGCACCACGCGCATTAGCACTGGCTCCTCATTTATGGCGCCCACGGTCTTCTTAAAGCGCACCATCACTTCCGTACCCAGGGGTGGGCACACCTGATTCTCAATTTGCACCTGGGCGCCACCGTCGGAAATATCCTTGGCAAAACCAACAATGGTGCCAAAACTGGGGTGCATCATCTCAACTCGCAGCGA
>CBINKF010000101.1:0-8235 GCA_966251115.1 uncultured Cellvibrio sp. | reverse complement strand
CTAATTTAAATTGATCGGGTGTGTGATCTATCAGTTTCTTTTGAATGACTTTTTCCTGTTCAGCCGTTAGCTGTCTTGCATCTCCAATTTTTCGGCCACCTCTGTTGACACGAAGATTATTCTTGTCGAGCTTTAACCAGCGACCAACCCTATCCGCGTGAACCTCCACAATCTCGCCTATCTTGGCTCTCGTCATTCCGCGCTTCCGAAGTTCGTGGGTCATGCGGCGTTTTTCTTCAAGAGTTTCTCATGATAATTTTCGTGCATCTTTTTTCATTTTTGAAATTATATCAAGTATTCTTTATTGCCAGATTAATAACTATCGAATTTTTCAAATTTATATCCATATCTTTTCATAACTGGGCTTTAGAAAATCAGCCACCCCACCAACTCTATGTTAGCGTCAAAAAGCTCGTGTTCTATCATCAACATCCCATGGTTTTTATTGAAAAATCATGGGATATTCCGTTTTCTCGCTAAAAACCTACGCGGGCGCCCTTATTTTATTGCAGGTCGCACCCCACCAGTTAAAAAAGTAACCCGCTGAAATTGCTTTACCAGCCCATCACGATTTTTTCCTGCCGTCACCTCTGTTTTATCCCTCCAGGACGAATTCAACATAACATTCTCAAGATTTTTCGCAGGTAGCAACGACAACAATTGGATTAGCCCGTAACCTATTGTTGTTAGTTGCACCCAACGATTTAACGTTTGCCGCGTCTGTTGCCAAGCCTCTTTTATTCCCCAGGAATTTTTCAATTCGTGAAACGTGCTTTCAATACTCCAACGTTTTGCGTAAGCAACGATAATATCTTCTGCACTTAATTCGCTATTGGTTGAAAGCAGCAAGCACGACTTATTCCATTGACTCTTTTTCTCATCATAAAATTCACACCACGCGCACGGTTGCTCCTTTGATAAAATGGGCCAGCACTATTTCATAACGATATCGCAACCGCTGTTCCTTTCCGTATAAGAACAACCTTGTCTCTGTCGTTGCCATGCGATTTACACGCAATGCGGTAACTTATGCTCCATATTTGGCCGACCTGCCTCGCTGCTTTTTCTTGGAGGTTTCAGGTATATCGTACAAGCGAGTGTCGTAGCGCACTTGCCCAATCACTTCAATTTCTTGCGCTAAGATCGCCAAAATAAGCTCGCCACGCATGTACCAGCTATCCATCAGCAATCTCACGTTTTACCGCTATACAAGCCCACTACATTGCGTATCAGTGTTTGCTCGGTGCGCAATTTCCCGGTGTTGCCTGCGGTCGGCATTAATCGCGATAACAAGGGAATAGCGACGCTGCTTCCCTTTTCTCGCATGGCAATCTGTGCGAGCGTAACCCAGCATTACCCGCGAACGAAACGCGCCAAATTGGGTTTATTGCCATGCTGATGATGGATCTGGCTTGCGGGTGCGTTCCTGGAAGCGCGCAGCACTAGGGTGTCATCTATCGCTAAATCAATAATCTCTCCGCCCACCTCTTGAATGACCAGGCGCACAAAGGCGCGAGCGAGTGATAACCACGACCATTTTCCTTGTTGCAAACATTTGTAGTAACTCGTCCAGTGCTTTTGGGTATTCAGCATTAGCCAGCTTTGCGTCACAAAGCCCGAACGACTGAGCATAGCCCCGATTAGCAATTCAAGGCAGGTGCGCATCGCTCGCAGGGGTAGACTTTTACCTAAAATTGTTATCCAATCACACAGTTCGGGAGGGATGTTGCTGCATCCTTTGTTGATTATTGCGGCCTCCAGATAGTCGTCGAAAACTTCTGAAGGCCGCGCCTTGACTACTTCCTAACTTCAATACAGTAGTCAAGGCACGGAAAATTTATTGCCGAATTTTTGTCAAGCTGTTTTTGAAAAAGTTACCTCCGAAATTCTAAAGTCCAGTTTTCATAAATCCCTCGCGTTAATAATCACAACCCCTGCAACTTCGCATACTGCATAACCAAGCGTTTACTACCAATCTTCTCAAACTTCACCTGCACCACTGCATTGGGCCCTGTGCCTTCAAATTGCAGTATTACCCCTTCGCCAAAAATCGGGTGGCGCACGCGTTGGCCGAGTTTAAAGCCGGTGTCTTCGCCGCTGTCGCTGAAGCTTTCGCGCGCGGCCTGGCGCTGGAAGCTGACCGGGCGGGTGACGGCGGTTTTGAGGCGCACTTCTTCGATGCAGTCGGCGGGGATTTCCTTTACAAAGCGCGACACGCTGTTAAAAGTTTCGCTGCCGTAGAGGCGGCGGGTTTCGGCGTAGGTGATGATGAGTTTTTGCATGGCGCGGGTGATGCCCACATAGGCCAGGCGGCGCTCTTCTTCCAGACGGTCGGGGTCGTCGGCGGACATTTTGTGGGGGAACAAACCCTCTTCGGCGCCGGCTAAAAATACCAGCGGGAATTCCAAACCCTTGGCTGAGTGCAGGGTCATCAGCTGCACTGCATCTTCAAATTCATCGGCCTGGGTTTCGCCGGCGTCGAGCGCGGCGGTATCCAAAAAGTGTTGCAGCGGGCTTATGTCTTCCTCGGCCTCTTCCGGGCTGAAGGCGCGGCAGGCGTTGACCAGTTCCAACAAGTTTTCGCCGCGCGCCTGGCCTTTTTCACCTTTTTCATTTTGGTGAAATTCGAGCAGTCCGGTTTCGTCGAGCACCAGTTGCGCGATTTCGCCTAGGTCGAGCACTTCGCCCTGGATGTCAATTTCGTTGGCTTTTTTCGCCAGCCGCTCGATTAAATCCATAAAGCCCTGCACCGCGTTGGCGGCGCGCGCGGCCAGCACTTTTTTGCTCAGAATCATTTCGCAGGCAGTCCAGAGCGAGCAGCCCTGGTCGCGCGCAAACAGGCGAATATCATCCACTGTTTTGCCGCCGATACCGCGCGTGGGCGTGTTGATCACTCGCTCGAAGGCGGCATCGTCCTGGCGGCTGTTGAGCAGGCGCATATAGGCGATGGCATTTTTAATTTCGAGGCGATCGTAGAAGCGCTGACCGCCGTAGATGCGGTAGGGCATGGCTTCGCGCAGCAGCGCCTCTTCCAACACCCGCGACTGGGCGTTGGAGCGGTAGAGAATGGCGCAGGAGTTTCTGCTGTTGCCCTGCTTCACCCAGCTTTGAATGCGCTCGACAATAAAACGCGCCTCGTCCTGCTCGTTAAAGGCGGCGTAGAGGGCGATGGGCTCGCCCTTGTCGCCCTCGGTCCAGAGGTCTTTACCCAGGCGGCCAAAATTGTGGCTGATAACCGCATTGGCGGCGTTGAGAATATTGGCGGTGGAGCGGTAGTTTTGCTCCAGGCGAATGGTTTGGGTGTTGGCGAAATCCTCGCTGAACTGGCGGATATTTTCGATTTTGGCGCCGCGCCAGCCGTAGATGGATTGGTCGTCATCGCCCACCGCAGTGACAAAGCTGTGCTTGCCCGCCAGCACCCGCAGCCAGGCATACTGGACGCTGTTGGTGTCCTGGAATTCGTCCACCAGAATAAACGGGAAGCGCTGGCGATAGTGCTCAAGGATATGCGGCTTGTTCAGCCAGAGCTCGTGGGCGCGCAGCAGCAGCTCGGCAAAGTCCACCACCCCGGCGCGGGCGCAGTCCTCCTCGTAGGCGCGGTAGATGCTGAGCATGGTGCGCACAAAGGGGTCGGCTGTCTCCTGAATATGTTGGGGGCGCAGGCCTTCATCTTTTTGGCCGTTGATGTACCAGACGGCCTGGCGCGGCGGCCATTTATCTTCATCCAGGTTGAGCTGTTGATAAACGCGCTTGACCATGCGCAGCTGGTCGTCGCTGTCGAGTATCTGGAAGTTCTGCGGCAGGCCAGCATCCTGCCAGTGGGCTTTGAGCAGGCGATGGGCCAGGCCGTGGAAGGTGCCCACCCACATGGCGCGGCTGTTGATGTGGCGCCCTCCGCTGTTAACAGAACCGGAGCCGGGCAGCTCGGTGCCAAACAGCTCCTCCAGGCGCCCGCGCATCTCGCGCGCTGCCTTGTTGGTAAAGGTCACCGCCATGATTGAATAGGGCGACACCTGCTCCACCTGGATCAGCCAGGCGATGCGGTGCACCAGCACCCGGGTTTTACCCGAGCCAGCGCCAGCCAGGATCAGCTGGTTGCCGGCGGCGGCGCTCACCGCTTCGCGCTGGGCATCGTTGAGGTTATCGAGCAGGTGGGAGACGTCCATAAGCTTCTGGCCAGAATAATCGCAATCAAATAGTGAAAACGGAATTGTACTGGCTAGATATACATATGGCCACAGCTTCTGCCTGCCTCAGTGGTTATACCCAGGCATAAAAAAACCGCCTGGTGCGGCGGTTTTTTGGGGATTGTTTGGAATCCAGTTTAATGCGCGAGGCCGAGTCGACGTCTTATACCTACCAATGCCAGTAGGCCTAAGCCTAAGAGCAGCAGGCCATTGGGCTCGCTCACGTCAGTCGCTTCGCCGCGACCGTAAAAGCTGATATGGGAGACCGCTTTAGGGTTTTTGGCATTCCCTTTTTTGTCCGCCATGCCCGGGCCGCTAAATTGCGGGTAGCGGAAGGGGGAGGACCAGCTGCCAGAGGTAAAGTCGTCCTTCACCAGATAGCCCACCAGCGTTGTGCCGCTACCGCTTTTAAAGATCAGCATAACGCTGGTGTAAAGGTCCCACACCGAACTGTCGAGCGACCAGCTGCCGCTTTGGCCGTTGGCGGGGGACTCGTTCTGTTTGATCAGCTCCCAGTCGTTAAAACCGAAAAAGGCTTCCTGGTTTACTGTCATGCTGTTGAGGAAATCCTGATTGGCGCTGGTGCTGAGTTCGCAGTCCTGGGTGTTACTTACCAGCGCCGCGGTTGAACTCAGGCAGTCGACAGTGCCGGCTTGCGCCTGGGCAAATAGGCCGAGGCCGATACTGAGCAGCAGGGTTTTGGAAAATTTAAGCATGGAATCCATTGAGCGAGCGCGGGAGCCAAACTGGGCAATACGCATGAAAGGTTAGTCCTGAGGGATGGGCTGAATGTTGGTGCTAATTTTAGTGATCCACTTCACATTTTGATAGGCGGAACAAAAAATATTCCTGCGCCCTAGGTTGGGCTTAATTAATCCCCTCAGCACTCAGGTGCAGAGCCGGTTTGAGTTGACATCTACGGGTGGTCGGCCTGTTGCTGCACCCGCCGTCTCGCCAGAATCAGCCCAGCCAGACCTAACAGCATAAGCGCCAGGGGGCTGGATTCCCGCAGTAAAACCTTGGCTGGCTCGCCTGTCAGCTGGCGCGTGGCGCTGGGTGTTTGCTGAAGATCTTCCTGATCCCGGTAGCTGGGCGGGATAAGCCGGCTGATACTGTCGCGCGCAATCAAGTTAATTATTTCTCGCGCCGGTAAAAGGTTCTGGTTTGGGGCCGCTACGGCAGTGTCCGGGTTGAATACGGACCAATCCACAGTTGCCTTGCACTGTGTCCCAGACTGAGTGGAGGTAGTTCCTGTGCAGCTGCTGGCGGCCTGGGCGGGCAGGCTGATCAGCCAAAATCCACAGCTGGCAAAAAGCGCCAGCCACCAGCCGCGCCATATCCTTGGGCTCAGATAAATCGTGTGTTGCTGTAGCTGCGGTTGAGTCGACATAAGTCTTTCCTTTTTGGGTTCTGGGCCGCTATGGCGACGGTTGACCAGGGTTCAATCAGGCAGTGATTCTGTCTTGGTATTTTTAGTGAGGAAAATAAGGCAACTTACGCGCCAGGAAAAACCCGGACGCTGCGCCCTGGCTTCAAGTGGTTGTTTTGGTTGGGAATTAAAAAGGATTGAGACGCGCCGACGAGATTGAAGCTTTAGACGCCAAAATGTGGGCTGCAAAGCTTTTCGACAGGGACTTTGCCAAGTGTTTTTGCCAAGTGTTTTTGCCCGGGCTTATGGCCTGGGGCCAGGACCGCTGCAGACGTTAAAACGGCCTGAATTCGCTGTTAGCTTTGTCGACAGCTGGATATAGCCAGGTCATTAATAAGGTCAAAACGGCCAAAAGTGTTCGGGCAACCCCTGCTTTTTAAGCAGGGCCGCTATATCCATACTCACCGCGACCCCGGCATGCACCATCACCCCACCCCAGATGGAGCGCGACTGCAGCGCCAGTATCCCCAGGAATAGGCCAAAGAGTATGGCGCCAGTGGCCTCCAGCCACAGCTTGGGCAGGTGGATCATCATATAGGGCACGCACATCACCCAGATGGCGTTGGCGCCCAGGGCCGGGCGCAGGGCATTGAGCATAAAACCGCGAAAGAAGAACTCCAAAAACACAAACTGACACAGGTAGAGGCACTCCCAGGCGAGCAGGTCAGCCCAACTGCGACCGGCAAAGCGGTAAAAGGGGTAGTGGTTGACGAAGTCCTGGCCCTGGCTCACCAGAAACACAAAAAACAGTATGGGACTGAGCAGCATTAGATAGCCAAGCCAGTGTTCGCTCACCTGATTCCAGCGCCAGCCGTAGTGGCTGATGCGATCCTTAAAGCCCCATTTGATCAGTGCAAAGGGCACCAGAATAAACGCCAGTAGATGGCAACTGGTCCACCAGACATAACCCGCCAGGTCCAGCCAGCCGCTTTGGCTGAGCTGCTGGACATAGGTGTTGGCATTGAGCCCGCGCTCTTGGGCGAGCAGTTGCAGCAGCCACACCAGGTTGTCGGAAAACTTGGCGTAGTGGAGGAACAGCAGGCAGATGCTGACACAGGCCAGGGTTAGCAGCACCCGCCGCAGGGCCTGAGGGCGATTAAAACTATAGGATTGGGGCTGCTGATCCAGCTCGTCGAGCGCCGCCAGTATCTGGCGCGGGTGCAGACGCGCCAGCGGGCTGGCCTTGCGGGAGCCTCCCCGGGTGGAAGCGGCAAACTGGGCGGAGGAGTCCTGGTTCAAGTCGGCACCTGTCTCAATCGATTCGAGGCGCCGACTATAGCAGTTATTGGGGGCAGTTTATTGCGGCGGTTATTGGGGCGCACTAGGGATTGGCGGCGGTTTGTTTGTGGGCCTTGTCTGCTGCGTCCTGCGACATTTCGTAGTAATCCATAAACTTAAAAATCACATTGCGCGCCAGGCGGGTTTCGGAGTTGGTGAGAAACACCATGCCTATGCCCAGGTCGCGGTTAAACACCATCTCCGAGCGAAAGCCTTTTACCCAGCCGCCGTGGTGCACAAAGTTTTTGTAGCGGCCGTAGTCAAACACGCGCCAGCCCAGGCCGTAGGCGGTGTTGGAAACCCCGCGACGGGTGCCATAGTGGTTTTGCGCGGGGGAGTTTTTGGTGACCCGCGCCTGCAGCGCGTCCAGGGCCTCCTCGGGTAATACATCCGGGCGGCGCCCCAGCTGTGCCAGCAAAAAGCGCGACATATCCACGACGCTCGCGTTGGCGCCCGCAGCGGGCGGCACATGGTAGTAGTTTTCGGTCACGTCAGTGGGCACCCAGCGTTTACCCTGGGCGATATGGGGGGTGGCGCGGTTGGGTGAAGCGCGGTAGCCGTCCAGGCCATAGGATGCGGTGCGCATACCCAGAGGGTCAAAGAGTTTGTCCTCGACGAACTCCTCGAAGGGTTTGCCGTACTCCTTGCTGATCATGTCCCCGGCCAGGCTGTAAACCACGTTCTGATAGGCGTAGCACTTGCCCGGTGGACAGACAAACTTCACAAAGCGCAGGCGCCTTACCGTTTCGGCATAGGGCATGTTGTTTTCAATAAAGGGCGTATAGGTGTGGGTAGGCAGGCCCGAGCTCTGCGAGAGCAGGTTTTTAAGGGTGATCTGGTTGCCGTATTTGGCGGTGCGAAACTGCACCTGGGGCAGCTCTGTAACCACCCGGGTATCCCAGCTCAACTGGCCCTGGTCAACCATAATGGCGGCGGCGGTAGAGGTTAGGGTTTTGGAGACAGAGGCCAGGCGAAAGACTGTATCGGGGGTGACCATTTCGCGCGAGCCGCGCTTTTTTACGCCGAACGCGCGCAGCGATTTAATCTGGCCATTGGCGATAATGGCCACCGCCACGCCCGGCACATAGGGTGCAATCTTGGTGGCTACATAGTCTTCAAAATGGGTGACGAAGGATTCGGGGTTGCCATCGGGCAGGCGCGGCGCGCGCACCTGGGCGGTGGTGATCAGCGGAATGCTGGGGCCTTGGGAAGTGGCATGGGTGTCGCTGCCTGGCGGCGCTGCACTGGAACTCGCTGTACTGAAACTCGCTGTACTGGAGCTCGCTGTAATGGAAGTCGCGGTAATGGAGGTCGCTGTAATGGAGCTCGCGGAGTTGGCAG
>CBINKF010000100.1:0-8298 GCA_966251115.1 uncultured Cellvibrio sp. | reverse complement strand
GGCGGTCTCTCCGGTGGATATCAGCCCTGAATAATTTGGGATTCCAATTAATAACGAGTCCTAGGTAAATTAAAAAGCCGCAGGTCTCAGCTTAGCTGTTTAGAGCGTCTTGCGCTCATTGGACGGCGGTATATTTAGCGACTCGCGATACTTGGCAATAGTGCGGCGCGCCACCTGAATGCCCTGATCGGCCAGTAACTCGGTAATTTTGCTGTCGCTCAGCGGTTTTTTGGGGTTCTCTGCACTGACCAGCTTTTTAATAATGGCGCGAATTGCCGTGGACGAGCATTCGCCGCCTGAGTCGGTACTTACGTGACTCGAAAAAAAGTATTTAAGTTCAAAAATACCCTGGGGTGTGTGCATGTATTTTTGCGTGGTCACACGCGAAATTGTCGATTCGTGCATGCCGACAATTTCAGCTATATCGTGCAGCACCAGCGGCTTCATTGCCTCCGGGCCGTATTCGAGAAAGCCGCGTTGCTTTTCAACAATACAGCTGGCCACTTTCAACAGGGTCTCGTTGCGGCTTTGCAAACTCTTTAAAAACCAGCGCGCCTCCTGCAGATTGTCTTTTAAAAACGTGTTGTCACTGCTGGAGTCGGCGCGGCGCACCATGGAGGCGTAATCGGCGTTGATGCGCAGGCGCGGCGCTATGTCGGGGTTGAGTTCCACCATCCAGCGGCCATCGCGTTTTTCAACGAATACATCGGGTACTACATACTCAGTGTCGCCGCTGGCGATAATGTCGCCGGGGCGGGGGTTGAGGTTTTGAATCAGGCTGATGGCCTGGCTTAACTCACCTTCCTTGAGCTTGGTGCGGCGCATCAGCTGGCGATAATCGCGGCTGCCGAGCAGCGGCAAATACTGTTTAACAATGAGTTTGGCTGCTTCGAGGAATGGTGTGTTGGTGGCAAATTGTTGCAACTGAACCAGCAGGCATTCCGACAGGTTTTGGCTGCACACACCGCAGGGGTCAAACTGCTGCAAGCGGTGCTGAACGGCGACGACTTCATCCTCCTCCAGCTCCGGCAACTCTTGCGCCAGGCCCTCGGCTATATCGTTAAGGCTGACTGACAGCATACCACTGGGCTCAACCGCATCTATGATGGCCATGGCGATTATGTGGTCGCGGTCAGACAGGGGGGTTAGGTTGAGTTGCCACATCAGGTGGTCGTAGAGGGAATCAACGGCGGCGCGGCGGCTTTCAAAGTCGCCATCCTCGCTGTCGTAATTACTGCCGCTGCTTCCCGAGGATGCCTGATAAACGTCGTCCCAACTGGTATCTACCGGTAAGTCGGTGGGAATGGATTCGTTCCACTCGCCGTTGTTATCGCCAAAGGAGTCTCCATCGCCGTAAATTTCGCTGTCGCTGGTTTCGCGGAAGCCGTCGCTCTCGTTATAGCTTTCGCTGTCACCAAAATTTTCGCCATCGCCAAAGCTCTCGTTAGTGGTGGCGCTATTGGCAAAGTTGTCGATGAGCTTGTCGTTATTGCCCGCTTCAGGGTCGCCGGCTACTTCCTGGGCGCGAACATAGTCGCTGACGTCGGTGTCGGTGTTTTCGTAACCCGACTCGGGCGTGTCACCGCTGTCGTAGGACTCCTCTATTTCCAGCATGGGGTTGGAGTCCAACGCCTCCTGGATTTCGGCTTGAAGGTCGAGAGTAGAAAGTTGCAGGAGGCGAATGGCCTGCTGCAACTGGGGGGTCATGGTGAGCTGTTGACCGAGCTTTAGCTGGAGTGATTGCTTCATTCTGGGAACGACAAACCCTGAGGACGTTAAGCTGTAGTGGTAACGGTTAAGTTGTAGCGTTAACTAGGCAACTAGTCGAATTGTGTTTTATCAGGAGTTTAGTCAGGCTTTGGCTCACAGGCAATAACTCTAAGCAATCTTTATGCCTAAAGATCAGAAAAAAAGAAAAGTCAAGCACCAAGGATCAAATTATGTCTTTGGTGCCAGGGGTGAAAAACGCGGAAAAATCCTAGAGGCGGAAGTGCTCGCCCAGGTAAACCTCGCGCACCTTGGGGTTGGTAAGAATCGCCTCTGGTTGACCCTGGGCAATAATATGGCCTTCGCTGACGATATAGGCGGTTTCGCAAATATCCAGGGTTTCACGCACATTGTGGTCGGTAATCAGCACCCCTATGCCGCGGTCTTTAAGATGGCGGACAATTTCTTTGATGTCGCTAACTGAAATAGGGTCCACCCCGGCAAAGGGTTCATCCAGCAGAATAAATTGTGGGTCGGTGGCCAGGGCGCGGGCGATTTCCACGCGGCGACGCTCGCCGCCCGAGAGCGACATGCCCAGACTGTCGCGAATGTGGAGTATGTGAAACTCCTGCAGCAGGGATTCGAGCTTGGCAATGCGCTGTTTGCGATTGAGGTCGGCGCGGGTTTCCAATATCGCCATTATGTTGTCTGCCACCGAAAGCTTGCGAAAAATCGAGGCCTCCTGCGGCAGATAGCCAATACCGGCGCGCGCGCGGCCGTGAATTGGCAGGGGGGTGATATCCAGATTATCGATAAGCACGCGCCCCTGATCAGCGACAACCAGGCCGGCAATCATGTAGAAGCAGGTGGTTTTACCGGCGCCATTGGGACCGAGCAGGCCGACAATGGTGCCACTCTCGACACTCATGGAAACGTCTTTAACAACCTGGCGCTTTTTGTAGCTTTTGGCCAGGTGTTGGGCATGTAGGCTTGGCATGGCGGCTCAATTCTTTTTGTCTGGGGCTGGTGGCGGCGTATCTGCGGCTGGTTTGGTGCTGTCTTTTACCGGTTTGGCGTTGTCTTTGGCCGGTTTGGCATTGTCTTTGGTGGCTTTGGGGGTAATAACAAACTCAACCCGACCAGCGCCGTTATTGCTGCCCGCCGCCTTCATTACCTCGTTAGCCAGATTGTAATCGATTTGCGGGCCACTCATGGTGTCCCCGTCCTGGGCTACAGAAGCGTTTTCCACCAGCAGCAGGCGCTCGTCATTGGGGGTGTAGGTAATTTTGCTGGCCTGGGCCTTGATAATGCTTTGGTCGCGATTGGGTTGCTGTTCGAAGCGCGCCGGGTTGCCATCGGCGATAATTTTGTCGGCCGCGCCCTCTGCGGTGGTGTGGATGACAATTTTATCGGCATGGATCAACAGTGACCCCTGTTGGATAGTGACATTGCCGGTGTAGGTGGCCAGGCCATTTTTCTGGTCGATAACCAGGTTATCGGCGGCGCCCTTGATGGGTTGGTCGCGGTCATCTGGCAGGGCAAGGGCACTGAGTGGGGCCAGCGTCAGGCTGCTGCACATCAGGATCTTGCCCCAAAACTGCTTAGCGCTTGGGTTCATAAGTCGCTCTAACATGAGATTTTAACTGGATATTGTCGTCGAGGAGGTGAGCTTCCATGCCAACTGCATCTACCTGTATGGCGGTGCCGCGCATGGTAACAGCTTTGTCCGTTTGGGCGAATTGTTTGCTGGGGTAGACCCAGAGCTCGGTGGTATTTATATCAATGGGTCCCTGATCTGAGCTCTCCTGGTGAATGAGTACGTTGTCAATCAGGCGCAGCTCCTTGCTGTTCGCCTGGGTTTGCCCAAGCCGGGCGCTGATATGCCAGGGGGTTGTGCGGTTGTCCTGATACAAATCAATTTTGGGTTGATCTATCAGCGTGTAGTCCTGATCGCTAGGGGCATCGGGGTTGATCTGGTACTGAGTTATGCGCGGTGTGTTGATTACATGCTGCAGTCGTCCCTGCGCATCAAATTCGCGAGTTTCCACTTGCGTCATAAAGGTTTGGGGAAAGCTTTCGGCCAAGTCAAAGGGCTGTTCGTCGCCGGGTTTATTTTGAATCAGTATAATCACGCCAAAACCGGCCACCAGGGCGCCTACCAAAACCCAGGGCGTAAATAAAAATTCTTGAAATTTTGCAGCGAGATTTTTCAAACCTGGCTCCCGGGTCTAAGTGCAAATTAACGGTTGGCAATACGTGTGGCGGTCAGGCGAGATAGGCGCTTAAAGCCTGCTCAAACGTGCCCTGTGCCTGCATAATTAAATCGCAGGCGGCGCGCACTGCGCCTTCGCCCCCTTTTTGTTCGGCGACCCAGTGCGCGCGCGCGACCACACTGAAGTGACCGTTGGCAAGGCTAAGCGCCAAGCCGACGCGAGTCATAACTGTCAGGTCGGGCCAGTCGTCTCCCATAAAGGCAATTTCATCCAGGTTACAGGGGTGGCTTTGTAAAATTTCCTCCAGCGCAGTCCATTTGTCCTCGCGCCCCTGAACCAAAATCCCAATACCCAAATCGCGTGCGCGGCGCGCCACCAGGTCGCTGCGGCGGCCGGTAATAATGCCGACGCTAACGCCCGATTTTTGCAGCATTTTAATGCCGTGGCCATCGAGGGTGCTAAAGGCTTTGAATTCGTCGCCCTGATTATTGAAATAGAGGCGCCCATCGGTCAGTACGCCATCCACATCCAACAGCAGAAGTTTAATTTTTGCGCAGCGCGCTTGGAGATCCGCTTGCATATCAATAGCTCAAAAAATAATCCAATTAAATAACACCGGCGCGCAGTATATCGTTGATCTTTACGACTCCAACCAATTGCTTTTGTTCGTCATTGACGAGCAGCACATTGATTTTGTTTTCTTCCATTATTTTTAACGCTTCGGCGGCAAGCAGGGTATCGCGTATGCGGCGTGGATTGGGGTTCATCAGCTCGCCTACGTGCGCGCTGCGCACATCTACACCTTTGTCCAGGCTGCGGCGCAGGTCGCCATCAGTGTAGATTCCCAGCAGTTGATTTTTTTCATCCATGACGGTGGTCATGCCAAAGCCTTTGCTCGACATTTCCATCAGTGCTTGTAGCAGGGGGGTATCGGGTTTAACCCGGGGAATGTCTGCGCCAGTATGCATAAGGTCGCTGACACGCAGTAGCAGCTTGCGCCCCAGGGCTCCGCCCGGATGCGAATAGGCGAAGTCTTCGGCGGTAAAGCCGCGCGCTTCCAGCAGGGCTATGGCCAGCGCATCGCCCATTACCAGGGTGGCGGTAGTACTGGATGTTGGTGCCAGGTCTAACGGACAGGCCTCGCTGTCAACCGCAATGTTCAGGTGGGCTTCAGCCACTTCCGCCAAAATGGACCTGGGATTGCCGGTCATGCTGATGATTTTGATTCCGGTGCGCTTTAGCAGCGGCAAGAGCGTCAGGATCTCGTTGGAAGTGCCCGAGTAGGAGATGGCCAGGACTATATCATCCTTGGTGATCATCCCCAGGTCGCCGTGGCTCGCTTCACCCGGGTGGACAAAAAATGCGGGAGTGCCAGTGCTGGCGAGTGTGGCGGCAATTTTTTTGCCTATGTGGCCAGACTTGCCCATGCCGGTCACTATCACCCGACCGGAGCCAGCCAGAATGAGTTCGCAGGCGCGTGTAAATTCGGCGCCTATACGGTCGGGCAATGCGTTGAGCGCTTGGGTTTCCAGTTGGATGGTGCGTTTGGCGGACTTGCTAAAGTCAAAGTCTGTCATCAGGCAATCCTGTAGAGCATGTGGGGTATCACCCCTGATATGAGGGCGCGCCATAGCGAGGTTAGGGGGCGCATTATAGAGCCTGAATACTGAACTGGGGCTAGCTAAGTTTACGCTTTTTTAATCGTTGATAAGTTTACGCTTTTTTAATCGTTGAGAGTTACTGGTGGCTGATCAGGGGTGGTATAGTGCGCGCCGCACAGAATACCCCCAGGTGCGGGGCGGCTCGCAAGTGCTGCTGCATCTGTCAAATACCCACCGCAAAAATAAACTCTCAAACAAAGCTTGGCACCAATAGGGATAACCGCTGTCACAGGCATGCCCCAGGGTATGGGCAAAATCTAAATTCCGGGTTGTATAACCCATGCAAAAGATTTAAAGAATTTTTAGTCACGTCATATGGAAGGTTTACATGAAATCATTCAAGGCAATTATTTCCGTCAGCTGGATGTTGTTATTGGCAGTTGCATTTTCTGCGTCAACCCAGGCTGCAGCTCCCACCAGCGATGACCCTCAGGTTGTTGTTGAATCGGTAACCAAAGAATTGTTTTCGCTGGTGAAAGCAAAAAACCTCAATAAGTCCAGTGATGAGGCTTATTTTGGTCAGGTTGAGACCACTTTGAATGATGTGGTGGATTTTCCCTTTATCGCCAAGCATGTTATGGGCGAACGAGTGTTTGGCAGGGCCAGCAAAGATCAGCGCGCTAAGTTCCTCGAGGTGTTTCGCGATGGTTTGGTCAAATCCTATGCCAAGGGAATTGCCGGTTACGCCGATAGCAATGTCAAAGTGATAGGTGTGGTGCGCGACAAGCGCAACCCCAAGCGCGCTGCAGTGCATCAGGAGGTCAGTGAATCCGGTACGACTCACCAATTGGATTACACCATGGTGCAGGGCGCCAGCGGCCAGTGGAAGCTGATTAATGTGACCCTCAATGGCGTGAACCTGGGGGTGTCCTTCCAAGGGCAGTTCAAGGCTGCTATGCGTAAATACAAAAACAATTTGGATCAGGTTATTGCCAACTGGCTGGCGGATGCCTAATCGCGATTGTGTTGAAAGTATGCGCAAAACCCCGGCTACAGGTCGGGGTTTTGCGTTTCAGGGGGCTGAGATTCAGCTGCAGTTGTGGGTGAGAGGCTAAAACTGCATCCCCCAAATGAATGAGTGGTTGAGGTTTGTCCGAGGTGTGCATCAGGGGGGCGCTAGGTTTAAGGGTGCGATTTGGTCGCAGTTCCGGTAAACTTCGCGACCTATTTAGTTATCGCTAGAGTATGTCTCCGCCCCGACCGCAGGTTGGTGGCGAAGCTAGTTGGCCCAGCCCCGAGTAAACCCAGTCCCGAGTAAACTATGCAAGCCGAACAAATCAAAGTGCTTATCGAAAGCCAAATCCCCGATTGTGATGTAAAAACTGTTGAAGTTCAGGGCGACCATATAGGTCTGGTTCTGGTAAGCCCTGCTTTTGCCGGTCTGACTCCGGTGAAAAAACAACAACTGGTGCTGTCTACCCTGAGTGCGCAGTTTGCTGATCGCAGTATCCATGCGGTGGACTTCATCAAAGCCTTTACGCCTGAGCAATGGCAGCAGCAACAACAGCAACAGCAATAAGCCCAATTTCTTCCCTCTTAAAGTTTCAGGTTGGTAATGGATAAGTTTTTAATTGCGGGCGGCGGCCCGCTGTCTGGTGAAATTCGCATTTCCGGTTCCAAAAATGCGGGTTTACCGCTGTTGGCAGCGACTATTCTGGCGCAGTCCGAGGTGCGTCTGAGCAATGTGCCGCATCTGAAAGATATGACCACTATGGTCACCCTGCTCAAAACCCTGGGGCTGACCATCGAGATTCAGGGCGATCATGTGGTGATCGTCAACCCCAACACCATCAAATCCTATACCGCGCCCTATGAATTGGTAAAAACCATGCGCGCATCAATTCTGGTTTTGGGGCCGCTGCTGGCGCGCTACGGCGAAGCTAATGTGTCTTTCCCGGGCGGTTGTGCCATAGGCTCGCGCCCGGTGG
This sequence comes from uncultured Cellvibrio sp., assembly GCA_966251115.1. Classification (GTDB taxonomy): domain Bacteria; phylum Pseudomonadota; class Gammaproteobacteria; order Pseudomonadales; family Cellvibrionaceae; genus Cellvibrio. The sequence continues at coordinate 789 of CBINKF010000100.1, read as the reverse complement.
ATATTCACCTGCGCGGCCTGGAGGCTATGGGCGCCAAGATTGACATAGATGGCGGTTATATTCGCGCCAGATCCAGTGGCCGCTTGAAGGGCTGCCACTTTCTGATGGATGTGGTGACGGTGGGCGGCACCGAAAACCTGCTGATGGCGGCAGTGCTGGCCGAAGGCAAAACTGTGCTGGAAAATGCCGCGCGCGAGCCGGAAATTGTTGACCTGGCCCATATGCTGGTGGCTATGGGGGCCAAAATTGAGGGTATAGGGACATCAACCCTGATTGTTGAAGGTGTTGAAGCCCTGCAGGGGTGCGACTATGCGGTTATGCCGGATCGCATTGAGACAGGCACCTATCTGGTGGCGGCGGCGGCGACCCGCGGCAAGATCAAACTGACAAACACCCGCGCCGATATCCTCGAGGCAGTCATTCTCAAGTTGCAGGAAGCTGGCGCGGACATTACCAGCGGCGACGACTGGATCAACCTGGATATGCACGGCCAGCGCCCCAGGGCGGTAAGCCTGCGCACTGCCCCTTATCCCGCTTTCCCAACCGACATGCAGTCACAGTTTATGGCGATGAATGCGGTGGCCGAAGGGGTGAGCCATATTACCGAAACTATTTTCGAAAACCGCCTGGTACAAGTCGCTGAGCTCAACCGCATGGGGGCTCATATTGAGCTGGAGAACAACACCGCAATTGTCAAAGGGGTGGAGCGCCTGAAGGCGGCGCCGGTGATGGCGTCGGATTTGCGCGCCTCCGCCAGTCTGGTGATTGCCGGTCTGGTGGCGGATGGTG
>CBINKF010000099.1:0-8303 GCA_966251115.1 uncultured Cellvibrio sp. | reverse complement strand
CACCGGGCTGCCAGAGGCAGTGACCAGACCAGCCGATGTGGCACTTCAGCTTGCCGAACAGTCAGATTTAGAGCGAGTTGCCCTGGGTGCCGGTTGGGCTTACTCCGAATTGGCGAGTTTTCCGGTAAGTGTTTGTCAGTTGGAAGCTTGCCCGCGCGCCGAGGATATTGCGCTATTGGCAGACAGGCGTTTTGCCCAGGGGCAATATTTACCCATAGAGCAGGTTCAGCCCGTGTATTTACGCGATTCTGTCTCCTGGCAAAAACGCCAGCGGATTCGCACTCAACCCCTGGATATTTAGCGCTGTCCGGCGCCAAGTTTTTCAACTTTTTGTAACGAGGTGTACTTGTGGTCGTTGCCTTAACCCAATCCGACTTCAACCAGGGGCTGATGCAATTTATTGCCGCGTCACCCACTCCGTTTCACGCGACCAAAAACCTTGCGCAATTTTTGCAGTTGGCGGGTTTTCAGCGCTTGCAGGAGGATCAACCCTGGCAGCTGAGCCCTGGTTCCAGGTATTTTGTCACCCGCAACGACTCTTCCATTATTGCGTTTGTCTATGGCACTAAAGATTTGCTGGATACGGGTATTCGTATGCTGGGTGCCCATACCGACAGCCCCTGCCTGCGTATTAAGCCTCGCCCGGAATTGAACCGTCGCAGTTACTATCAGCTGGGGGTTGAAGTCTATGGTGGAGCACTGCTGGCGCCCTGGTATGACCGCGACCTGTCTATCGCCGGGCGGGTGAGCTGTAAAGACGCAAACGACCAGGTAGTGAGCCTGCTGGTGGATTTTGAGCGCCCGGTGGCCACTGTGCCGAGCCTGGCTATTCACCTGGATCGCGAGGCTAACAACAATCGCAGTATTAATGCCCAAAAAGATATAGTGCCAGTGCTGCTGCAGTTGGAGGCGGAGGATTCTCCCGCGCCGGATTTTCGCGCGCTGCTGCTGGGGGAAATCAATCGCTCCCGCCCCCGGCTGGATGTCGTTGAAGTGCTGGATTACGAGCTCAGCCTCTACGATGTGCAACCGCCAGCGCTGGTCGGCCTGAACCAGGATTTTATCGCCAGCGCCCGATTGGATAATTTATTGAGTTGTTTCACAGGCTTAAAGGCGATACTTGAAGCAGATCCTCAGGTGTCGAGCCTGCTGATTTGCACCGATCATGAAGAGATTGGCAGCGCCTCCTGCTGTGGCGCCAAGGGGCCGATGCTGCAGCAGTTTCTGGAGCGTTTGATTCCCGAGGCAGAGGCGCGGGTGAGGGTAATCGACCGCTCGCTTATGGTGTCGGCGGATAACGCCCACGGCGTACACCCCAACTTTATGGATAAGCACGATGAAAAGCACGGGCCCCTGCTCAATCGCGGCCCGGTAATCAAGGTCAATACCAATCAGCGTTACGCGACCACCAGTGAAACCAGTGGCATCTTTCGCCTGTTGAGCGAAAAGGCGGGCGTACCTTTGCAAGTGTTTGTGGCGCGAACCGATATGGGTTGCGGCAGCACTATAGGCCCTATAGTTGCCTCTGAAGTGGGTGTAAAAACGATTGATGTGGGGGCGCCCACCTTTGGTATGCACTCGATCCGCGAGTTGGCCGGTACGCAGGACGCCTGGCATCTGTACCGTATAGCGCGCGAATTGTTTTGTTATATACCGGCGCCAGTTGCCCGGGTAATTTCCGGTTAAGGCTGCTGACAACCTTAATCCGACTATTATATTTTGTGGGGTTTGACGTGGTGGGGCAGGTGACTGGCCCAATCGACAAACGACCTGATACTACAAGTGGAATTGCTCGCAACGCCAGTGTGATCCAGTGCTTATTACCATGAGCTGGGTCACCCGATTATTGTGTCCCTGTTTATAATCCGGCGTTTAGTTTAGTGTCATCTTTTCATCGCCTGATGCGGTGTTGCTGGAGTTTGAACCATGGCGATTAGTCTGGATGTTTTAGCCTCATTTACCCCCTTTGATACGCTCAATCACGAGTACCTGTCCAAAGTGGCAGAAAAGGCGGAATTGCGTGAGGTTTCCAAAGGAACCATTATTTTCAAGCGCGGCCGTCCCTTTGCCGAAAAGGTTTACCTGCTCAGTGGCACTGTGGACCTCATCGATTCTGCTTTTGAAGTGCAAACGCTCAATCCATCCAGTGAATCGCGTCGCGCACCACTAAACGTGAGCCAGCCCACTCAGGTTTCCGCCGTTGCCAAGTCAGCGGTAACGCTCCTGGCGGTAGACAGCGACTTTTTGGATTTGGTGATGGCCTGGAGCGAAAGCGGCGGCGAAACCGAAGACCAGGCTGAGCTGGCGAGCGATGGTGAAGATGGCGACTGGATGTCGTCGCTGCTGCAGGCTCCGCTGTTTACCCGTCTGCCCCCGGGCAACATTCGTCAACTGTTTGTACGCTTTAACACCCAAAAGGTCGTCGCCGACGAAATAGTTATCAAGCATGGCGAGCGCGGTGAATTTTTTTATGTGCTGGAGTCGGGCAGTGCAGTTGTGCTGGATGCCGCAGGACAAATTCTGGCGGCCCTGCGCCCGGGCAATTATTTTGGTGAAGAGGCGCTGGTGGGCGATACCACGCGCAATGCCACTGTAAAAATGCTCACGCCGGGAAAGCTTAAGTGCCTTAAAAAAGAAGATTTCCGCGAGCTGCTGCAGCAACCTGTACAAAAATTTGTTACTGCCGATCAGCTTAAAAGCCGCTCTGGCAGCGAATCGGCCTATCAGTTACTGGATGTGCGCCTGCCAATTGAGCGGCGCTTCAGTTCGGTACCCGACAGTCGCAATATTCCCCTGAATCAGCTGCGCAATAGTCTGAAAGATCTGGATAGTGCTACCACCTATGTGGTGACCGATGATTCGGGGCGCCGTTGCGATGTCGCGGTGCAGTTGTTAACCCAGGCGGGCTTTGATACCTGCATTTTGCAAAACGCCGACCAACACTATTCCGGGCTTTAATACCCAGGCTGGTTTTTATAGAGCATGTCTGTATCATGGCGCCCTGCAAATCGCTGACAAGATAATTGACAAGAAGCCGCACCATGACCAAGCAACGCGTATTAACCGGTATTACTACCACAGGGACTCCGCATCTCGGCAATTATGTGGGCGCCATTCGCCCGGCGATTGCCGCCAGCCAGCGCGCAGAGGTGGAGTCCTTTTATTTTCTCGCCGACTTCCACGCCCTGATTAAATGCCAGGACCCGGCCATGGTCCACCAATCCACCCGCGAAATAGCGGCGACCTGGCTGGCATTGGGCCTGGATACCGACAATGCGGTTTTTTACCGCCAGTCCGATGTACCTGAGATTCCCGAACTCTGTTGGATGCTGACCTGCATGGCCGCCAAAGGCCTGATGAACCGCGCCCACGCCTACAAAGCCTCGGTAGATGCCAACATCGCGGCGGGCGAGGACCCGGATTTTGGCATTACCATGGGACTTTATTCCTACCCGATTCTGATGGCCGCCGACATACTGATGTTTAACGCCCACAAGGTGCCAGTCGGGCGCGATCAGATCCAGCACATAGAGATGGCGCGCGATATAGGCGCACGCTTTAACCACTATTACGGCGAGCACTTTGTATTACCCGAGGCCCTGGTGGATGACAATGTGGCTGTGCTGCAAGGGCTGGACGGGCGCAAGATGAGTAAAAGCTACGGCAATACCATCCCCTTGTTTTTGCCCGAAAAACAATTGAAAAAATCCATCAATAAAATTTTAACCAACCTGCTTGAACCGGGCCAGCCCAAAGATCCGGATACTTCACCGGTATTTCAAATTTGGCAGGCCTTTGCTACCCCCGAACAAGCCAGTCATATGCGTCAGCAGTTTGCCGAGGGCATTGCCTGGGGCGAAGCCAAGCGTCAATTGTTTGAATTGATTAATAGCCAACTGGCGGAAGCGCGTGAACGCTACGAAGGTTTATTGGCCAATCCAGCGTATATCGAAGAGGTATTGCAGGCGGGGGCGGCCAAGGCGCGCGCCTACAGTCGCCCGCTGCTGGAGAAGCTGCGCCATGCCGTGGGTATTCGGCCGATTCAGTGAGTTGATAAATACCGTTGAAAAAGGCTGCGATTGCAGCCTTTTTTGTTTTCAATCCGCCAGCGATGCAACAACCCTGGCCAGGGCACTGGTAAGTTTGCTCAACTCATGGGGCGCGATTATATAGGGCGGCATCAGGTAGAAGGTTTTACCGAAAGGCCGGATCCACACCCCCAGTTCGGTAAATTGCTGGATAATGTCTGCAGGTTTTTTAGGCGGTTCATGTAATTCCACGACACCGATTGCACCCAGCACACGAACCTGTTTTACAAAGGAGAATTCGCGGCAGGGTGCCAATTCGCGCTCCAGCTGGTCGCTAATGCGGGCGACCTGTTGCTGCCAATCACCCGCTAACAGCAAATCAATACTGGCATTAGCGACCGCGCAGGCCAGGGGGTTGGCCATATAGGTTGGGCCGTGCATAAGTGCAGCGTATTCACCGCGACAAATACCGTTGCTCACCTTATCGTTGCACAGGGTTGCCGCCAGGGTGATATAACCACCGCTCATGGCTTTACCCAGGCACATAATATCGGGCGAGATTCCCGCCCATTCACACGCAAATAGTTTTCCGGTGCGACCAAAACCTGTGGCGATTTCATCGGCAATCAGCAGTATCTGATGTTGATCGCAGAGCTCGCGTACCCGCCGCAAAAACGCCGGCGAATAAAACTGCATGCCGCCCGCCCCCTGGACAATTGGTTCGATAATCACCGCGGCAATTTTTTGTCGATGCTGCTGAATTAATTGCGCAAATTTTGCGATGTGAAGCTCTTGAAAATTTTCGTCAAACGCGGGGGCTGGTGCATCGCTAAACAGATGATGGGAGAGCACGTGATGGAACATGTGGTGCATGCCCGAATGCGGATCGCACACTGCCATAGCGCCAAAAGTGTCGCCGTGGTAGGCGCGCTTGAAACTGAGAAAACTGGTGCGCTGGGCCTGGCCTTGCGAGTGCCAGTATTGCAGCGCCATTTTCATCGCCACTTCTACTGCAACCGAGCCGGAGTCGGAGAAAAAAACCTTGTTGAGTCCAGCCGGGGTAACCTCGGCCAGGGTTTTCGCCAGGCGAATTGCCGGCTCGTGAGTGATACCGGCAAACATCACATGGGCCATGTTGCGCAACTGATCGGTAATGGCCTGATTCAGTTTGGGGTGATTGTAGCCGTGAATAGCGCTCCACCAGGAGGCCATGCCGTCAACCAGTTTGCGTCCGTCGAGGGTTTCCAGATAAACCCCCTCGGCGCTTTTAACTGGCGTCATAGCGCCAGGGTTGAGAAATGAGGTGTAGGGGTGCCACAGATGTTTACGGTCAAATTCGAGTAGTTGGTCTGGTCTCAATTCATGCTGATCGGACATAACTTCCAAGGATGCCTATTAATTCAGTAGGGGAATAGGGATTGTTTAAGCTTACCCAAGATGCAGGGGAAAATCCTGTATCTTTTGCATAACCTGCCGCTTTTTCACAAGTGCTATCGCCAATCCAATTGACGTTGACAGGTCCTGATTAATTAAAGCGAATAATTAAATCGTGCTGGTGATGAGAGAGCTCGGCCATTTCGCTGGTTAATTGATCTGCAAGTTGAACCTTGTCCTGGGTTTGATCAGAAATCCGCGTTATGGCTTGGGTATTGCGTTCAATTTCCGCTGCAGTCGATGACTGCTCTTCGGCGGCGGAGGCAATTTGATGGGACATATGGTCTATTGCATTCACTGAATCGGCGATGGCCCCCAGGGCCGAGCGCACATTGTCCATCTCAGTTACGCTCACATCGGCCATTTTTAGGCAGCTCTCCATATTTTCGCTGGCGGCAGTGGTGGCCTTGGCGAGGTTGCTGATAATTTCCTGGATATGACCGGTGGACTCCTGGGTGCGCTGCGCCAGTGAGCGAACCTCATCGGCGACTACTGCAAAGCCTCGGCCTTGTTCCCCGGCGCGCGCCGCCTCTATGGCGGCATTGAGCGCGAGCAGGTTGGTTTGCTCCGCAATGCTGCGAATGACATCCACCACGCTGGCAATTTTCCCCGAATCTTCAGAGAGCTGGCCGAGCACCTTACCGAGATCGTTCACCGTGTGTGATAGCTTATCTATTGCTGATTTGGCACCTTCGATGACCTTGTTGCCATTGCTGACTTCCTGAATGGCCGATCCCGTTGCGCTCGAGGTTTTGCTGGCTCCCTCGGCAACTTCATGCACTGCCAGGGCCATTTGCTGCATGGCGGTCGCAACATGGGCAGTCTCTTTTTGCTGTTCGCTCATGCATGTGTAAGCCTGGCGCGCCTGCTGCTGGGTGTTCTCCGCCTTGTGTTGAACTTCTAGCGCCGATTCACGGAACCGACCCAGTGCCGTGCGCAAGCGTGCCTTTATTGCCAGTTGTGCAAATTGGATCTCGCCCAGTGGATCGCAACGACCGGTATAGATATAACTGGCGAGCGGATCATGTATTTGCGCGCGCGCTTCGGTCAGGGCTTCATTGATAGAGAGATTTACCAGCCAATAATGCAGTGCGCCAGCCATCAGGGTGAAGGGAATCAAACCCAGGGCTAGGTTCTGGTTCAGGGCGCCCAGCAATCCCAGGCCGCCCTCCAGTGCCACGAGTAGTAGAGCTGCCAGCGTCAGGCTTGTACTCCAACTGCTCCAGAGTTTACTCAGCGTGGAGCAGGCGGGCTTGCCCTGGTTCAAGCGTTGATATACCAATTCAGCGCGGCGAATAACGGCTTCGTCGGCCTTTACCCGCACGGATTCATAGCCGAGGATCTGGCCGTTTTGCCGCAGCGGTGTCACATAGGCATCCACCCAGTAGTGGTCACCATTTTTGCAGCGGTTTTTAACAATTCCCATCCAGGGTTTGCCTGCTTTAATGGCTGTCCAGAGCATGCCAAAGGCGGCGGGTGGCATGTCTGGATGACGAACAATATTGTGCGGTTTATGCAGTAGCTCCTCTGCACTAAAACCGGCAATACGGCAAAATGCCTCGTTGCAAAATTGAATGTCACCGCGGGTATTGGTGGAGGAAACCAGTTCGTCCTGAGCAGAAAATTTGACTTCCCGTCCTGTCACGGGGCCGTTGTTACGCATAGGGGATTCCTTATTGAGCTTCCGGCGAAAAGCTAGGTCGCGGATTATGGACAAAATCTATAAATACTGGAGTAAGTCTAGACCTATTTGAAAAACTCTCACCTCTGGCGATCCACACAGGATTAACAGCGAGTGTTTTATTCGGTTTAGTTGGCCGGCAATTTAGGCTGCGCGAAACCCCATATCGGCCACGACCGGCGGCTGTGACAATAGCCTTGCGAGCGCCTGGTGCTTTTCGTCGGGAATATCAATAAATTCCAGGCTCAGTTGGGTGCAGCGGTAGGGTGCGCGGCAAATGCGAAACGCACACACCCGCGCTTTGCAGCGAATATGCAAATCCCCCAGGCTGAATTCCAGCAGTGGCAGCACCGATCCGTGGCGCAACTGTGCCAGGAGGTTGCCGGCCACATTGGCTTTTAGGCCACCGGCGGAAATATCCTGCAGAATGCCCATACAGGGCTCCTGACCCAGGGGGCGCAGTTTTACCATGGTGGGTGTGTCGCCCGATACGCTAAAACGTTGGGCTTCGCGGCGCGGGCGGTAATGGGCATCCTGCGGCAGTACCAGGGCGAAACCCAGCGCGCCAAAGTTGGCACCCAGTGCAATCACCGGCCCGCGTATCTGCAGTTGCTCGCCCTGACGATGATGACGAATGCACACCTCGTCGCCCACCTCCAGCAGCAGCTGTTGTGGAAACAGGTCATCCAACCACAACAGGCCCCGCTCGATATCCAGTGCCAACACCATGGATTGGTAGGCGCGGCTGGAACCCTGGATTTTTACTTCGACTAATTGGCGCTGTTTGTGTAACTGCCAGAGTGGCAGGTAGTTTTCGGGGATTTGGCTGGCAAGGCTTAGGGCGCCGCCGCCGCTGGTTTCGGGCGCTGCCGCTGGTACGGTTTTTTTAAATAGTTTATTGAACAGTGACATCGAAAACTCCTGACTGGACAAGCGCTTATCGCGATAGCGGCAAGCAAGTGCCCACATTTGCCTAGATATCTCTGACAGAGCAAGGGCTATGCCAGCTGCCAGGCTGGCGCACCTGAAGCTGGCTGCCGGTCCGGATTGGCTGGTATCTTCAGCGTTTCGGTTAAAGTCTGATCATACACCCGCAAATATTCACTGCCAAACTGCTGCTTAATGCGGTCTGGGGATAACCCACGACGGAAGCAGACGGG
>CBINKF010000098.1:0-8307 GCA_966251115.1 uncultured Cellvibrio sp. | reverse complement strand
TGTCCTCGGTGCGATTGGAGAAGGGTGAGTTCAATACATTCACACTGTCGCCGCGCACCGCGCTATAGCCCACGGCATCCCTCACGAGTATAGACAGCCGCTCCAATTCGGCGTCGCTCCAGGGCACGTGGGTTTCATTGCCATCGGCGTCTTTTACCAGTTTATCATCCACCACTACCGCAACGGTTAAACGTTTTATGGTGCCCTGCTGGTGCTTGGTATAACTTACGGTGCGATCCAGCTCGTAATTGCGCGTGGTTTGCTCGCGCTTGTTGCTGGGGGTGGCAGCGGCAGCTTGACCGTTTTGGGCATTGGCCTGCTCAGGCGCCTGGGCAGTCCCCGGGGGTTGATTGGTGAGTGCACCGGGAATGCCTTCGGCGGCGCTGTTGCCGGTGCGGCTTTCATTTAAGGTCTGCTCGGAGCGCACGGCGGGTAAATCCGGATTGAAGGTTTCGGCGGCCTGCTCTACAGCGGTAAAGTCCACATCGGCGCTGACTTGGGCGCGGAAATTGCCACCGCCAACGACGGGCTCCAAAATGCCGTTGATGCGTTTAACCACGCTGTCTTCCACTTCCTTGGTGTATTTATGCTGTTTGGCGGCAAGCAGTACATCGGCGCCATCTTCGCCAGTTACCGACAACAAATTGCCGTGCTGGTCGACGACCGTAACATCGTCCATTTTCATTTCCGGCACCGAGGAGGCCACCAGGTTCATAATCGCCTTAACCTGCGCCGGGTCCACACTGCGACCGGCAAAGACTTCGACAAATACCGAGGCAGTGGGCTTGGAGGAATCGCGCACAAACACGGTTTTTTTCGGCAGCGCCAGGTGCACGCGGGCACTGCGAATACTGGTGATGCTGGTGATGGTACGCGCCAGTTCACCTTCAATACTGCGCTGATAGCGCGCATTCTCAATAAATTGGCTAGTCCCCAAGGGCTGCTCTTTGTCCATCAATTCAAAGCCCTGGATGGGGCTGTTGGGCAGGCCAAATTCAGCGAGTTTTAAACGCGCCATGTGCACATCATCGGCGGCCACCAAAATCGCGCCGGAGTTTGGGTCCATTTTGTATTTGATATTGTTTTGCTCCAGCACATCCACCACGTTGGCGGCGTCCAGGTTGTCCATGCGCCCGTAGAGCGGGCGATAGTCATCTGACCAGAGCCACATCACCACCGCCACGCCGGCGGCAACACTGGCGGCCAAGGTAACCATCAGACCCACTTGGCGCAAAAAATTCAGGCTGCTCAGGCCCTCCAGAAAATCGCCACCCACTTTGGTTTTTGCGGGGAGTTGTGCGTCGGCTTGATCGGCTGCGGCCATGTTTAATCCACCCTGGTTGTGCGTATTCTTGGTATGTTCAGGTTATTGATGTGCAGATTCAGCCAGCGCTAAATCGGCATGTTCATCACATCTTTATAAGCTTCGATAAGTTTATTGCGCACCTGCACTGTGGCCTGAAAAGCGACCGAGGCTTTTTGCGAGGCAATCATTACATCGGTGATATCCACACCGGCCACACCTTTTTCATAGGCCTCGGCCATAGCGGCGGATTTTTGTTGGGTGTCATTTACCTGGCTGATCGCCTTGGTCATCAAATCGCCAAAGCTCGGCACCTTGCTCGACACATTATTCGACGCGCCGACTGACTCGGTTACATTCAAGGCACCCAGGCTGCGCATGCCATTGGGTGTACGCGCGCCTTCAACCAATTCCTTGGGGCGATGAAACGCGTGGGTTTGCGCTTTGAGCGAGCGCATATCGTTAAGCAAGCGGCTGATATCTACTCTGTCAGTCATAGCCTTGGCCCATTAGCGAATGACAATTTTTTGGCATTTAATGTAAAAATGCCCGGTTAATAGCTTCAGAGCACAAAGCAGGCCAATTATTGCCAGCAGGCAAAAGCTTGCCGAAAAGGGAGAATAAAATGGATTAAAAATTATTCTGTTTGCCATTAAAGCGTCACGTCATTGTCACCTGGGGAGCGTAGCTTCCAGGCTGTGTTCAAAGGGCAGTTCCTTTCCTGCAACCAGCCAATGACTTCAGGAGTTGTTATGAGCGCGATAATTTCACCCGAATGGGATGTATTGGATGAAGCTATGACGGAGTTTATTGCCGACATAGTGGTGGCAAAAACCAAGAACCAAAAAATGAGACGCAACATGGAATATCGCCGTCGCCTGGAAACGCTGTTGGAAGAAAAGCGTTTGGCACGCGAAACCAGGGAATATGATTTTGAGTTTAATTCGGAATTATTTTTAGCTAGCCGCAGTGCTTTTTCCCGACACTAGCAGGACGCTGATTACCAGTACCGCTCACCAGGATTTGAGGCGGTTAAAGCCCGCCTCCCCCACATCCGCCTGTACACGTTACAACTGCCGCAGGATATAAAAAGTATTCGCGCGCAAAGCTATTCGCTAATTTCATAGCCCTCTTCACGCAGACGCGCAATTTTATAGCGCAGGGTGCGCGCGCTTATACCCAGGCGCTCGGCGGTATTTTTACGGCTGCCGCGCTCCATGCGCAACGTGTTCATAATAATTTCGTATTCGCGCTGTTTAAGGTCGTTGCCTAATGCCGGATTATTCAACCCGGGCGGCTGCACGCGCTGATTGCTCACCAGCGCAATATTGTCACCCTGGTGGAAATTATTAACTGCAAAAGGTGTCGCTGATGCGCCGACAGGCGCTGGCTCAAAAGTTGTTTGCATCAGGGGATTAGGTGTGGACTGCAACACCTGGGCAGCCTGCAGTAAATTAGGTTTTTGACTGTAGCTCACCGCCGCCTGGCCATAAACACCCCCGGCATCCAATCCTAAATCCTCAGCCTCGATACTGCGCCCTGATTGCAGGATTAACGCCCGTTGCATAATGTTATCCAGCTCGCGCACATTGCCCGGCCAGGGGTAGGTCATTAACAGTTGTTTGGCAGACATAGACAAACTGACGCCGCGACGATTTTGTTTGCCCGCGTGTTTTTGCAGCAGGCGCTCAGCCAAGGGCACTATATCTTCAATGCGGTCGCGCAGCGGCGCCCACTGCAGAGGTAAAACACTCAGGCGATAGTACAAATCCTCGCGGAATTTTCCCGCCACCACTTCATTGCGCATATCGCGATTGGAGGTGGCAATTACGCGCACATCCAGCTTAATGGTTTTGCGTCCGCCTAAACGCTCCACTTCGCGTTCTTGTAATACACGCAGTAATTTTGCCTGCAGGCCTATATCCATTTCCGAAATTTCATCCAGCAGCAAAGTGCCGCCATTGGCCTGTTCAAACTTGCCAGGGCTGGAAGTCACTGCGCCTGTATAGGCACCTTTTTCGTGACCAAAGAGCATTGCCTCCAACATATTTTCGGGGATAGCGGCGCAGTTAATAGCAATAAAAGGTTGATTGCGACGCGGTGAGTGATCGTGAATAAAGCGCGCCAACACCTCCTTACCGGTACCTGACTCACCCACAATCAGCACCGTGGATTCACTCATGGCAACACGCTTGGCCAGTTGCAACAGCTGGCGACTGGACCCAGCTTCGGCTACGGGTTCGTCACCGGCAATTTGCGCTACCCCCAGGTGGCGCGCAAGGGTTTCCACCAGAGTTTGTGGCGCGAAGGGTTTCACCAGATAATCCACCGCGCCCTGCTTCATCGCCTCCACCGATTCTTTAATACTGGCGTAAGCGGTAATTAACATCAGTGGAATTTGCGGGTATTCCTGTTTGGTAATTTTTAACAGCTCATGACCGCTCATGCCACCCATGTTTACGTCAGACACTATCATGCGAATATCGCCTTGAATGGCCAATTGCCGCAGCGCATCTTCGGCACTCCCGACAGCGATAACCGAATAGTCTGCCAATTGCAGGGTATCGCACAGGGCTTCGCGCAGATTGCTGTCATCCTCCACCACCAACACCTTGGCGCCTGTGGCAAATTCTTCATTTTTTAAGGCGAGTGCCATGGATGTTCTCCTAGGAATTAAACGGCGCAAAAGGTAAAAGTAAACTGGCGCAGGTGCCCTGCCCCGGCTTGGAATTAAGTACAAATTTTCCGTGGTGCGCGCGCGCCACCGCCTGCACCACACTCAGCCCCAGGCCAGTACCCTGGGCTTTGGTGGTGACAAACAGTTCGCCCACACTGGCGAGTTGCTCGGGGGTCATGCCCGGGCCCTTGTCGCACACACGAATCCAAAGTTGCGGTGTTTCGCCAGACAACTTGGGGTTATTAAGGGCATGGGGGTACAAATTAAATTCAATACGCAATTTTGCGTTGCGCTCAACCGCTTGAATGCTGTTGTTGACCAGGTTTAGAAGCGCGCCAATTAATGCCTCGCGATTGCACTGGATATACTGCTCGCGCGCCTGGATATGCCAATCGCAACTGGAGCCGCTGGTCATGAGCGGCACCTCCATCGCCTCGGCTAACTCGCGTTGCAACTCAGCCACACTAATCACATCGTTAAGCGGCAATTCGCCTTTAACGTAAAACAGCATGTCCTGTACTTGGCGCTCGATATTATTCAAACGACCGAGGATTTTTTCGGAAAATTGTTGACGGCGCGGCTCATCCAGATTGCCCGACACCAAGTGGCCGGCGTAGAGCATGGCGGACGACAGCGGGGTGCGAATTTGATGGGCCAGCGCACTCATCATTTTGCCCAGCGCCGAGAGCCGCTCGTGACGACTTAATTCACTTTGCAGGCGACGGGTTTCGGTCATGTCGGTAAGCAAAATAATTTGCCCGTCGTCACCCAGGTTGCGGGTTTGGATACTGACGCGGCGGCCATCAATAAGCGAGACTTCGTGGCCATCGTCCTGACGCGGGGCAAAACTGCGCGCAATCACCGCGCGCCAGATTTCACCCTGCAATGGCTCCCCCAGCAATGCCCGGGCTGCCGGATTGCATTCGGACACCCGCCCGCGGGAATCCAGCACTACCACACCGCCAGGCAGAAAGTTAAGCAGGCTCTCCAGGCGATTGGCCAGCTTCTCCTTTTCTGCCAGTTCTTGAATGCGCTGGTCAGTCAGGTGCGTCAGCTCGTCGCTGAGTTCCGCCACGCGGTTTTCCAGCAGGTGATAGGAATCCGCCAACTGTTGCGAGACCTGGCTGAACAGCTCCATGGATGTCTGATCTCTAACATCTACCTGGGTCTTGGCCGCAGCGCCATGAAGCAGACTCAGGCGCCCCTGGGCTTCAAGTTTTTTGGCTTTTAACAGTGGCGTCACCGCTTGCGTCATATCTACCTCGAATCTGTGCTTTTCTGGCCATCGTCAAGATTTCAACGCCTGGTTACAGAAGCCGCTTTGCTTAGAGCGATATTTGCAAGTGCAATGCCAAATTTTTTTATTGTTATTTTTCAATAAGTTAATTAATTCAGCCACAAACAATAGTCAAACATTTGGCTCTTATCCGGGGTTTGCTAAAAAATTCTCGCGTTTGTCGATTTCCCCCTGGGCGCCGCGACTATTGGTGACCGAGAAGCCAAATTACGTCTGCTGACAGTTTTCGCTGAGGCAAAAGAGTAAGATGGCCCATCAATTTTGCCCACCTATCCACAGCAGTAGGAAAGCCTATGTCATCTCCACTCGAGGCCCAGGATCAAGCCCCGCCAGTTACCTCCCTCGGCAAGATTTCCGCCGGGGAATTCACCCTGTTAACCGCCCTGCTCATGTCGGTAGTGGCTATTTCCATTGACGCGCTGCTACCCGCGCTGGGGTTTATCCGCGCCGATATTCCGCTCGATCACCCCAACCAGGCGCAGTATTTGATTAGTGCCATCTTTCTGGGAATGGCCTTTGGTCAGCTGGTGTGCGGGCCTTTATCGGACGCCACCGGACGTAAAAAAGTGCTCTATATGGGAATTGCCCTCTACCTGCTGGGCAGTGTGATCTGCTTTTTCGCCGAGGATATCAGCGGCCTGTTGCTGGGCCGGTTTATCCAGGGGCTGGGGGTGTCTGGGCCCTATGTCTCGGCCATCTCCATAGTGCGCGACAAGTATGTCGGACGCGATATGGCGCGCATTATGTCGCTGGTGATGCTGATTTTTATTATGGTCCCCGCCATAGCGCCGAGCCTGGGCCAGGCGGTGTTACTGGTAAGCTCCTGGCGCTATATCTTTGTGCTTTATATCGTCTATGCGCTGATTATCGGTATCTGGATTTTTGTTCGCCTGGAGGAAACCCTGCCGGCGGAAAAGCGCATCCCGCTTACCCCTGCCGGTTTTGCAGCGGGATTTAAAGAGGTAATAACCAACCCTATCACCATGAGCTATACGCTTTGCATGGGGCTGTTTTTCGGTAGTTTTATGGGTTACCTCAACTCCTCCCAGCAAATATTCCAAGTGCTTTACGGTACAGGCAAACTCTTTACTGTGTATTTTGGAGTCCTAGCGCTGCTGTTTGGCGTCGCCTCACTGGTGAATTCGCGCTTTGTGGGCAAATGGGGCATGGATTTGATCGCCAGCTGGGCCACCAAGGGCATAGTTGTCAGCTCGGGGTTGTTTTTGCTGCTGCACGCGTTTGTCGCACCTAATCTGCCCGCGTTTTTAGCCTATGCCGCGGTATTGTTTTTCTGCTTTGGCCTGGTATTTGGCAATATTAACGCTATGGCCATGGAGCCTATGGGCCATGTGGCGGGCATAGCCTCGGCGGTAATCGGTGCTGTGTCCTCACTCTTGTCCATGACGCTAGGTACCTGGATAGGCCAGATGTTCAACAACACGCTAATACCCATGACCTGCGGCTTTCTGGTGCTCTGCAGCCTGGCCTACCTGGTGATGTTACTGGCGCGCAGCCGCAAAACACCGGAGATGCTTGCTGCAGATTGAGCGGGCAAATTTATTTAGGCGATAAAAAAATATTTCGCCAGCGGGACAATTCCCGCTGGCGTATTTCTTCGCATCTGCGTAGTATGCGCGCCTCGGCACCCTTAAGGTCAGTGCCGCCCTTCTCTCGCTGATATTCCTCTGTTGGAAACCAGCCACTCTAGTGCTCGCCAGACCTTGCCCCCATTGCGGGGAGGCCGAGCCACAGGAAAACTCTATGTCTTTTGAAAGTCTCGGCCTGCGCGCCGAAATTCTGCGCGCTATTGCCGAACAGGATTACACCAGCCCTACCCCAATTCAAACCCAAGCCATTCCCGCGGTTATTCAGGGCGGGGATATTCTTGCCGCCGCGCAAACCGGCACCGGTAAAACAGCAGGCTTTACCTTGCCACTGCTGGAAAAACTCAGCCAGAAAGTACCCGCCAAAACGGCCCAGGGTCGTCGCCCGCTGCGTGCGCTAATTTTAACGCCCACACGCGAGCTGGCCGCTCAGGTGTATGAAAGCGTACGCACTTATGGCAAATACCTGCCCCTGCGCGCTTGCGTGGTGTTTGGCGGAGTCAGTATTAATCCGCAGATGATGGCGCTGCGCGGCGGCGTGGATATTCTGGTGGCCACACCCGGTCGCCTGCTCGATTTAGTTAATCAAAATGCCGTATCGCTGCGCGAGGTGGAAGTGTTGGTGTTGGATGAAGCGGACCGCATGCTCGATATGGGTTTTATTCACGACATTAAAAAGGTGCTGGCGCTCTTACCCAAAGCCCGTCAAAACCTGCTTTTCTCGGCCACCTTCTCCGACGAAATTAAAGCCCTGGCAGACAAGCTGCTCAACCAACCGACACTGATTGAAGTGGCGCGACGCAACACCGCCAGTGAGCGCGTGAGCCAGCGCGTTCACCCGGTCGACCGCAATCGCAAACGCGAACTGCTGTCGCACATTATCAGCGAAGGCGATTGGCAACAGGTGTTGATTTTTACCCGCACCAAACACGGCGCCAACAAACTCACCGAACAGCTGCAAGACGACGGTATTTCCGCCGCCGCTATTCACGGTAACAAAAGCCAGGGCGCGCGTACCAAAGCCTTGGAAGACTTTAAAAGCGGAGGAATACGCGCACTGGTAGCTACAGATATAGCCGCACGCGGAATTGACATCGACCAGCTGCCCTATGTGGTTAATTACGAGTTGCCCAATGTACCGGAAGATTATGTACATCGCATTGGCCGCACCGGCCGCGCTCAGGCAGAGGGAGAAGCGGTATCTCTGGTGTGCATCGACGAGCAACAATTTTTGCGCGCCATTGAAAAACTTATCAAACGCGACATTCCCACAGCGGTCGTACCAGGGTTTGAGCCGGACCCCAACGTCAAAGCGGAGCCGATTGTTTTGGGCAAACGCATGACCATAGGTGTAGGCGCAGGAGCAGGCAGAGGCGGCAATCGCAAACCCGCCGCCAGTCACGGACCAAAACTCGGCGCCAAGCCC
>CBINKF010000097.1:0-8354 GCA_966251115.1 uncultured Cellvibrio sp. | reverse complement strand
CATTGGCGTTAACCATTTGTGCTGTAGAGTAGACACCGACATCGCCGCCAAAGTAGGTACTTGGAACAGCGCTAGCAACAGCACTTCCCCCAAGAAGCGCAAGCCCTAAAGTCAGTTTAAATTTGTTCATCAGAAATTCTCCTTAAGAATATTTTGGGATCGACCTTACCTTGTCGTGGGTTCCTGGCCAACTGCCTGGCCAGGGCAAGTGGACTAAGCAAAAAGCTCTCCATTCGGTGCAGTCCCAGGCTTATCAAAGGGTTAGCAGCTAGCGTCGGAATTCTTAAAGTTGAGAATGTAAATTTTGCCAACGCAAGGGTATGAAAAACTGTTGCGAGTTTTGACTTTTTGGCTGGCGCGTGCGGGGATAAATTGAATCGCTGAGGCGAGGCAAGTTGAAGTGTGCGTGACTATAAGCTGGTCCAGATGAAGCTGGTCCAGATGTGTATCTGGACCGCTAGATAGGAGCTAAAAAAATGACTGCTTAAAATGCCGTGTTACTGGAATTGCCGTATTGCTATGGGGTTTACCAAAAGCGCCAGTAGATAAAGACGGTAATGCCAATAATGATCAGGGTATGAATGACATCCCAGCGATCAATACTTGCGCGAATTTCTGCGCGCTGGGTGGCGCTAATGGAGGAGTAGGTTAGCCCCTGTAATTGCTCATCGCTTGCCGGGCGAGTTATCAGGCTGGTAGCTATTACCAGCGCGGCAATCACGATAAATAGCATGGAGCAGTAGTAGAGCCAATTCATATTTACCAGTTGCTGCAACAAACCATCGGCAGGCAGGCTGTCTTTAAAAATGGTGAGCACCAGGCGCAAAATGCCCAGGACAAAACCCGCCACTAAACCGAGCATACCTGCAGCCGGGGTAATGCGTTTGGAGAAAACACCAAGCAAAAATACCACCGCAATTCCCGGTGCAATTAGCGCCTGCACCAGCTGCAGGTATTCGTAGAGTACATCGGACACCATTTGCATCACCGGTATCCACACAATACCCAGAATTACAACCGTCACTGTGGCAATGCGGCCCACTTGCAATAGTTTTTTCTCACTTGCCTGGGGCTTCCACTTTTTATAAAAATCGATAGTGAAGAGCGTAGCAGAGGAGTTAAACAGCGAGGCGAGCGAACTCATTAATGCCGCGAGTAAACCGGCGATGACTATGCCCTTAATTCCAGATGGCAGCAGCTCGGAAACCAAAACCGCAAAAGCCTGATCGGCACTGTCGACATGAATTTTGCCCTGCGCGTTAAGCGCGAAGGCAATCATGCCGGGGAACAGAAAAATAAATACGGGCAGTAATTTTAAATAGCCGGCGAAAATAGTTCCGCGCCGCGCCGCTTGAATCCCCTTGGCGGAGAGCACCCGCTGGACAATATATTGATCGGTACACCAATACCAAAAGCCGATAATAAAGGAGCCGAAAATTACCCCCGGCCAGGGGAAATTGGCATCGCTGGCAGCGCGGATCAAATGCATATTCTCACCGTTAATTCGCTCCAACTCGGCAAAGCCGCCCACCTTGTCCAGGCCCACCACCAAAATTACCAGCGAGCCAATAATCAGCACCGGCGTCTGCAGGACCGAGGTCCACATAATCGCCTTCATGCCGCCCAGCACCGTGTAAATACCGGTGACTATTACCAGGCCGAGGGCCGCAATCCAGAAGAAATCTATCCCCCAGAGGCTGTCTATCCCCAGTACGGTTTTAAGCACCACACCGCCGGCGTAAACCGTTACCGACACCTTGGTGAGTACATAGCTAATTAGCGAGATAAACGAGAGGAATGAGCGCGAAGCGGTGGAATAGCGGCGCTCCAGGTACTCGGGCATGGTGTAGATCTTACTGCTCCAGTAAAAGGGAGCAAACACCCAGCCGAGCAGCAGAATGATCCAGGATTGCAGCTCCCAGTGGGCCATGGCCATGCCCGACTGCATACCTGCACCGGATAAGCCCACCAGATGCTCGGAGCCAATATTGGAGGCAAAGATGGAGGAGCCGATGACCAGCCAGCCAGCATTGCGACCCGCGAGGAAATAATCCGCTGTGTCGTCCTCGCGCTCGCGCAGAGAGCGAATTACCACAGCCACCAGTAATACCAAAAAGCCGGCCAGAACCAGCCAGTCGAGGTTGGAGAAGGAGATCATAGGCGAAACCTTGTTATAGCTATTGTGCTTGGTCTAAAGGACTGATCTATTGTATTACAATAATTTGGTATTAAAACACCACGAATGACGCCAGAAATAACAAAATTAGATAATATTTTGATAATTTCTTCGTTGGCGATAAAAAATAACGCATATGTAAAAGTTAATTTACTGGTTGACTGGACTTGCTGTCGGGATGTAGGATTTATTTGTCTTACAATATGCTGAGTGTGGGTATGATTATCCAGTTCTCACGAAAAAGACCTTAAACCCAGAGGGTTTTGCCAAAATTTGTAATACAAATAAACAACATCCTAAATGCACTCGCCCCAAAGTCCCGGGCGGGGCGCAGATCACGGGAGTTCTGTCATGTTTCAGAAAAAACTACTCAGTACCTCTATAGCTGTGTTGGCCAGCCTGGGCGTTTCCTGCGTCTATGCGGCTGATCAGGCAAGCAGCCAAGACGATGAAAAAATTGAAGAGATTGTGGTTACTGGTATTCGCGCCAGTTTGACCAAGGCGCTGGATGTAAAGCGCGAAAAAATACAAATTGTTGACTCAATTGTCAGCGAAGATATTGGCAAGTTTCCCGATAACAACGTGGTGGAAGCGCTGCAGCGCGTTACCGGTGTACAGGTGACCAACCGCGGTTCAGGTGAAACATCCGGTATTTCTATTCGCGGTTTGACCGACATTAACACCACAGTAAACGGTCGCAATATTTTTACCGCCTCTGGCCTGGCCGTTGCGCTGCAAGATATCCCCGCCAGCCTGATCCGGCAGGTAGATGTCTACAAAACCCGCGATGCCAGCCAGATCGAAACCGGTATTGCCGGTTCGGTCGATATTAAAACCCATCGCCCATTTGATTTTGATGGCAGCAAATTTGTAATTGCCGCGCGCGGTATTTATGGCGAGCAGGATGGACATACTGATCCCGTCATCAGCGGCTTGGCGAGCGATCGCTGGGAAACCGACCTGGGTGAATTCGGCGCGCTGATCAATTTGTCATACTCCGATATGCACTACCGCGATCAGAGCGTAACCCCTGGCGCCATGGTGCCTTTTGCAACAGACAATCCAGTGGCGCCTTTCACCAACTACGAGCGTATCTTCCTGGATCACGCGGGGGTGAGTGAAAACCCCATCTGGACTCCCGGCCTGCTCAACGGCCTGCCCAATGCTGCGGGTTCAACCCTGTCGGTTAACGGCGAGCAGATGGAATATATTTTGTCGCGCGATGCGATTTTTGCCAGCGATTTTACCGGTGAACGCAAACGTCCTGCCGCAAATATCGCCTTGCAATTTGCGCCCAACGACACGTCTGAATATACCTTTGAGGCTTTCTACAACGGCTATCGCAACGAGTCCTTTAACTCACTGCTGTTCTCCTTTGTCGATTGGTGGGGTGATTACGCCGCCGATGGCTCTGCAGCCAATGTTGTGCTCTTCCCCGGCACCAATATTGTTAAGTCGCGCAGTGACAGCCATCCATACATGTTCACTTCCGGTGATCTGACCACAGGTAAAACGGATTCCTATGTATACGCGCTGGGCGGCAGCTGGGATCTTACCGACAAGTTGAAAGTTAAGTCTGAAGTAACCTACCAGGACTCCACGTTTAGCTCCGATTTTTTTGCCATGCGCTTTGACAAAGGTGGCTATGGCATCAATGTAGATTTTAACCACGGTGGTGGTTTGCCAGCCTATGAATTTGTCGATGATCCTGCCACCCTTGATGTTGACGAAAGTAACTCGGCTGACGCGAGCCAATGGCACACAGCGCAGCTGTACGATAACGCCAATAAAAATTCCGGTGATGCCACAACTTTCACCACTGATGCTTCCTACGATGCAGATTGGGGAATTTTCAAAACGGTTAATTTTGGCCTGCGTTACGACCAACGCGGTGCTTCCGAAGCCGCTTCATCTCAGGATGCTTACAATAACACTATCGATTTGAGTGCAACTCCGGGCTTGGTGTCGATTAATTCCGGCTTCTTTGATGGTCGCTCCGATGTACCAACCACCTGGGCGGCGGCTAATGGGTATTACATCCGCTCCCATGCCAGCGACTTCCGCACGACCTATGGCTTGACTCAGCAAGATCTGTTTACCAACTTCGAAATCGACGAAACCTCAACTGCGCTTTATGTAACCAGCAAGTACGAAACTGAACTGGCTGGCAGAGGTTTGGATGGCGAGATAGGTCTGCGCTACTCCGGCTCTGATACGGATATGACTTTCTACGAAAAGACCGATACTGAAGTGCCAAATGTCAGCACGGCCAATTCCAGTACATCGAAAGTTTTACCTAGTTTGAATGTTCGCTATCACCTGACCGATGATTTGGATGCGCGCTTCGCCTATACCGAAACCTTGCGTCGTCCAAACTTTAATCAGTTGAACTCCTTTACCCAGTACTTTGAAGACGTAACTAATATTGGTTATGGTACAGCAGCTGGCGGCAACCCAGACCTGAAGCCAACGGAATCTAAAAACTATGACTTGTCGCTGGAGTGGTATTTCGCACCGGGCAGTTCGCTTTACGGCACCCTGTTCAAACGTGATGTCAAAGGCTTCGTGATTGACTTCCGTCGTCGTGTAATGCACGAAAAATCGCCTACGGATTCAACCCTTTATCCGTTTGTGGTGAGTCAGCCCTACAATGCATCCAACGGTGAGTTGACCGGTATGGAGTTGGGTCTGGTTTGGTTCCCCGATAATCTGCCGGAAGTGCTGGATGGCCTGGGTGTACAGGCGAGCTACACAGCCCTGGATTCATCGCAAACTACGCCTTTGACCAACGATGCCGGTGAAATTACCGGCTCCAAGAAGACCAACCTTTTCGGAGTGTCAGATTCTTCTTACAGCGTTGTGTTGGCTTACGACAAAAACAACCTGGGCGTGCGTTTGTCCTATGCCTGGCGCTCAGAGTTCCTCAGCAACTACGAGGCAGCGCTATTTGCCAACCCACTGGAAGTATGGCGCAAGCCAGAAGCCAGTATGGACCTGCAAATCAGCTATAAAATTGGCGACAATATTGAGCTGACGCTGGATGGCACCAACCTCACCAATGAGATCTATCAGAGTTACTACGGTGAGAACGGCGCAACTACCAATAACTTTGGTAGCTCGCTCTATAGTCGTACCCTTGCTGTGGGTGCACGCTACTCCTTCTAATTACAGAAGTTGTAGTTGATGTATCGCAAAGGGCAGTCCGCAAGGATTGCCCTTTTGTCATTTGTAAAATCATGGGAATTACAATGAATAATGCCTTGAAATTTTTAGTGTCCTTGATGGCTAGCCTGGTGGCACTCGAGTGTTTTGCCCTGGAGCTTATGCCCCTCAACCAGGTGCAAATCACCTCTGGTCCTTTCCTTGCTGCCGAGCAGACCAATAAAGCTTATTTGCTTGCGTTGGATGAGCAAAAATTGCTGGCGCCTTTTTTGCGCGAGGCGGGTTTGGCCCATGGCGATACTTATGGCAATTGGGAGTCCTCTGGCCTGGATGGCCATATCGGCGGCCACTACCTATCGGCGCTGGCGTTGATGTACGCTTCCACCGGCGACAAAGAAGTGTTGCGCCGCCTCAATTATTTTGTCGCCCAGTTAAAAAAGTGCCAGGACAAAAATGGCAACGGTTATATTGGCGGCATACCCAATGGCAAAAAAGCCTGGGATGAAATTGCCCAGGGCGATTTGCGCGCGGATAACTTCTCCACCAATAACCTCTGGGTGCCCTGGTACAACCTGCACAAAACCTTTGCCGGTTTGCGCGATGCCTATAAATACGCGGGCAATAAAGACGCGCGCAACATGCTAATTAAATTATCCGACTGGGCGCTGGCGCTCACCAATCATTTAACCGAGCAGCAGATGCAGGATATGTTGCGCACCGAGCAGGGCGGCATGAATGAAGTGCTCGCCGATGTGGCCGACATCACCGGCGATAAAAAATACCTGCAATTGGCGAAGCGTTTTTCGCAGCAGACGCTGTTGCAGCCGCTGGAAAAAGATCAGGATCAACTCACCGGATTACACGCCAATACCCAAATTCCCAAAGTGATTGGTTTTAAACGCATTGGCGACGATACCCACAATGCCGATTGGAAAGAGGCAGCGGAATTTTTTTGGGAAACGGTGGTAAATCAGCGCAGTGTGGCCATAGGCGGCAACAGTGTGAAAGAGCATTTTCATGATAAAAAAGATTTCACACCCATGATTGAAGAGGTGGAGGGGCCGGAAACCTGCAACACCTACAATATGCTCAAACTCACCGAGCTGCTGTTTAAATCTAATCCCCAGGGCAAGTACGCCGACTATTACGAACGCGCCCTCTACAACCATATTCTCTCGTCACAAAATCCGGATACTGGCGGTTTTGTTTACTTTACGCCTATGCGCCCCAACCACTACCGGGTCTATTCGCAGGTGCAAAAAGGCATGTGGTGCTGCGTGGGTTCCGGGCTGGAGAGCCAATCCAAATACGGTGAATTTATTTACGCCCGCGACTTACCTAAACATGGGTTCCCTTTGGTGCGCTCAGTGCCGCAGGTTTACGTTAACCTGTTTATTGCCTCGCGCATGAACTGGAAAGAGCAAAGCATTCGCCTGCAGCAGAGCACGCTTTTTCCCGATGAAGAGCGCACCCAAATTCGCATTGATTCCAACAAAAAATTTGCGCTGCATATTCGCTATCCAGCCTGGGTTAAAACTGGTCAGCTGCAGTTGCGCCTGAATGGTAAGGTGCAAAAGCTGGAGGCAAAACCCGGCAGTTATTTCACCTTGGAGCGCCGCTGGAAAAAAGGCGACAGCATTGAATTGCAGCTGCCCATGCACAAAGCGCTGGAGCAATTGCCCGATGGTTCCAACTACTATGCCGTGCTTTACGGGCCGATTGTACTGGCCGCCAAAACCCATCCTTTTACCAACGAGCAGCTAAATTATTTTGCCGATGATTCGCGCATGGGACATGTCGCCTGGGGCAAACAGTGCCCATTGGAAGCGGCGCCTTTTTTACTGGGCAACTCGCAGCAATTTATCGATCAATTAAAACCAGTGCCCGGCCAACCGCTCACCTTTAGCGCCTCGGGTTTGATTAACGGCCAAAATGCCAAAGACCTGCAGCTGATTCCATTTTTCCGCCTGCACGATTCGCGCTATATGATCTACTGGCCCTACACCGCACCTGCGGATATTGAACAAGCGCGAGCCAAAGCGGCGGCAGAAGAAAAAGCGCGCCTGGATTTAATCGCGCACACAATCGACCAGGTCTCGCCCGGTGAGCAGCAGCCGGAATCGGATCACTTTTATAAAGGCGAGCAGAGCGAGGCGGGCGTTTATTCCGGTCACCACTGGCGCCATACCCGCGCCTGGTTTAGCTATGAATTGAATGATAAAGGCAGCGAGGCCAAAACCTTGCAGATCACTTACGCCGGCGTAGATAAAGGGCGCAGGTTTTCAATTGTACTTAATGACCAGGTGATTGCGACTGTGGAATCCACCGGCAGTGCGGAGGCTTTCTTCACTGTAGATTACGCCATTCCTGCGGGCTTGGTAAAAGCCGCAAAGGGCAAATTGGTGGTTAAGTTTGTTGCGGCACCAGGTTCTGTTGCCGGTGGAATTTATGGCGTGAGGTTGTTGCGTCAGTAGGTTTTTGGCATTCCACTCCAGCTAAACAAGTTTGTTGTCGCCGGCGGCGAGGGGACCAAAGGCGAGGCTCAGGTTAATCACAGTTGAAAATCGCGGGCGGCCTTGAACGACCCTCATTCTTTTGCCGGGGTTATGTGCGAGTTGGTAAGGCTTGTGGAGGCGTCGCCAATCAGCTGTGAATATGCTGCAGCAGTTCCTGCTCTGGGTCGCCGCCATTGAGCTTGGCGTTAATCACATCGGCCTGGGCTCGGGTCTGGTGCAGCAGGCTGAGCATCAGGCGCACATCACCATAGAGTTCGCCGTGGGTCTCGTTGGCCAGACGACGGCCCATCTCCTGTGCCAGGCGCATGATATCGGCCAGTTCCAGTGCTGTTTCGCGCTGCTCTTCGCGCATTATTTCTGCTCTCATAGTCCTTACCTCCAGAAGTTTTTGGGGGGCCGGGTGCACTCCCGGGTATCGCCATGGCAATAGGTGTGACCTGGCCCTGCATCAGTCTAGTCCTGCTTTAGTCTAATTCCACATCAGTCTAGTCCTACTTCAG
>CBINKF010000096.1:0-8386 GCA_966251115.1 uncultured Cellvibrio sp. | reverse complement strand
CACATGCTTGATGCAATCCATGGCATTTCGGAAGAGACCACCACCGGTGTGCATCGCCTGCTCGACATGTTGAAAAAAGGCCAATTGAAAGTGCCGGCAATCAACGTGAACGATGCAGTGACCAAAAGTAAAAACGACAACAAATACGGTTGTCGCCACAGCTTGAACGACGCCATCAAACGCGGCACCGACCACTTGCTCGCCGGTAAAAAGGCGCTGGTGATTGGCTACGGCGATGTAGGTAAAGGCTCTGCCGCATCACTGCGTCAGGAAGGCATGATTGTTAAAGTGACCGAGATAGATCCCATCTGCGCCATGCAGGCCTGTATGGATGGTTTTGAAGTGGTGTCTGCCTACAACAACGGCATTAACACCGGCAAATACGAAGACATCAACCACGCGGTGCTGAGCACTACCGATCTGGTAGTCACCACCACCGGTAACGTCAATGTGTGCGACTCCTCCATGCTGCGCGCGTTAAAGAACGGCGCGGTAGTGTGCAACATAGGTCACTTCGACAGCGAAATCGATACCGCCTTTATGCGCAAAAACTGGGAGTGGGAAGAAGTTAAACCCCAGGTACACAAAATCTACCGCGACAAGGCCACCAACAATCATTTGATTTTGTTGTCCGAAGGTCGCCTGGTAAACCTGGGCAACGCCACTGGCCACCCCTCGCGCATTATGGACGGCTCCTTCGCCAACCAGGTGCTGGCGCAGATGTATTTGTACGAGCGCAAATTTGCCGATTTACCGGCAGCGCAAAAAGCCGAGCACCTGTACGTGCGTGTACTGCCGAAAAAACTCGACGAAGAAGTGGCCAAAGACATGGTGGAAGGTTTTGGCGGCGTGATCACCAAGCTGACCCAACAGCAGGCCGAATATATCGACGTGCCGCTGGAAGGCCCGTTCAAGCCCGACAGCTACAAGTATTAACAACAATAACCAAATTGGTATGAAATAATGGACAACAAGACTCCTGATCCGTACGAAAAAATTCGCGATTTCTACGATAATGTTTACTATAAAGAGACTAAAAAATTAGCGTCTCCTTCTCGACATCATTTTGGTCTCGCAAAAAAACTGAACGTTGATCAGGGCCAATCCGTACTGGATGTTGCCTGTGGCACTGGAGACTGGTTATCCGTGTGCAAAAAACATGGAGCAACTGTTAGTGGAGTCGACATTTCAACCCAAGCAATTGCAGTTTGTAAAACCTCCATGGACGGAAACTTTCAAGTAGCGGAAGCAGAAATATTACCTTTTGCTGACGATAGCTTCGATTTAGTTACTTGCCTAGGCTCTCTGGAGCATTTTGTAAACCCAGAAGCTGCCTTAAAGGAGATGGTAAGAGTAGCTAAAGATTCCGCAAAAATCGTTATCTTAGTTCCAAATGCTGAATTTTTAACTAGAAAGCTTGGGCTATTTCTTGGCACATATCAAACGGATGCAAAGGAAGAAGTCCGCACCCTAACAGAGTGGGGCACTTTATTTGAACAAAGTGGTTTAACAGTAGTTAAACGATGGAAAGATCTTCATGTGCTCAGCTGGCAATGGATCAAGATTGGAAAATGGTATCAAACACCAATACGCCTAGCCCAAGCCATAGCACTAACGATCTGGCCACTAAAATGGCAATATCAAGTATACCATCGGTGCACTAAAAGAATTAACTAAAACTAGAATTGTACGGATTTTCGTTAGGATAAAACATGAGTGACTCAACACCCCGTTTAAGTTTTGAGTTTTTCCCGCCCAAAACCCCCGAGGGCAAAGAAAAACTGATCAAAGTACGCGACGACCTGAATCAATTCGCGCCTGATTTCTTTTCCGTCACCTACGGCGCCGGCGGCTCCACCCGCGACAACACCAAAGGCTTGGTCACCAAATTTAAAGCCGATGGTGTCAGCACTGCACCGCACCTCTCTTTTGGTGGCGATGATGAAGACACCATCAAAGCGCTGCTGCAGGAATACAAGGACGCGGGCGTAGACCGCATAGTGGCGCTGCGCGGCGATATGCCCTCCGGCGTGGGCGGTGCCTATCAACTGGTTTACGCCAATGAGCTGGTGGCCTTTATTCGCAAACACTTTGGTGCGCATTTTCATCTGGAAGTGGCGGCCTATCCGGAAATTCATCCGCAAGCCAAAAGCTACAGCGATGATGTGGGCTATTTAAAAGGTAAATTCGACGCGGGCGCCAACAGCGCTATTACCCAGTACTTCTTTAACCCTGACTCCTATTTTTATTTTATTGAGCAGTGCGCTAAAGCTGGCATAGATCAGCCGATTTATCCGGGCATAATGCCCATCATCAACTACAAAAACCTGACCCGATTCTCCGACGCCTGCGGCGCCGAGATACCGCGCTGGTTGCGCAAAGCTTTGGAAAACTACGGCGATGACGAAGCCAGCCTCAAAGCCTTCGGCATCGACCTGGTTAGCGAGCTGTGCGAAGTCATGCTCGAAAACGACGCCCCCGGCCTGCACTTTTACACCATGAACCAGACAGAGCCAACGGCACAAATCGTAAAAAATCTGGGTTTGATCCCGGCGGAGTAATTTTTGCTGAATGTAAAAATAAAAAAGGTGGCTTTGCCACCTTTTTTATTTTCGAAGAATTTATTTTGATTTACCTAACAACTTCATCAACTCATCAAACAACTCATCCGCACTCAGCCAATAACCTTCAGCACTCATATGAATTAAATCCGGGCGCATCAGCGCGGGCTTTTGTTTAATCCAGGTTTGTGCTCCGCAGCTACCGCCCATAAAGTTGCTCCAGTCCCAATAGAGCAGATGCTCTTGTTTGGCGACTCGCTGTTGAACGGTTTGAATTTTGAAATAGCTGGGCGGCAGTGGCAGGGAACACTTGGCGCGGATATTGGGCGCACGCTTTTTAGCAGCGCTGGGCAACCCGATTAATAACACCGCCGCCCTGGGCGCATAGTGGCGCAGGCGCTGAATATTATTGCGCAGCTCTACCTCGTATTCGGTTTCCTTAATATCCGGATCAAACGCCTCGTTAGTGCCATAGGCGAGAATAATTAATTGCGGATCGCGCCAGGCCAATTGCGCCTGCAAACTGGCATCGTCCCAGCGACTGATGGCATTGGCGGTAGCGCCGGTAATGCCCATAGCATCCAGGGTGACTCCCAGGGCATTTTTATCCAGCGCCACCCCGGCCAATTTGCCGCCGCTGGGCGCCAGCAATTTAATCACTTTAGGCTGCTGGCCGTTAAGGCGCAGGCTGCTAAGTTGCCAGCCAGTGGACTGCTCCAGCGGAAAGCGAAATACCTCACCTGCCTCGGTGGCAAAACGCCAGGGCACTTTATTGGCCTGTTGCCAAATGCTGAGGTTCCAACTGCCCGCGCCTAAATCGGCGCGCGGCTTAATTTCGATAACGGAGGCCGAGGCAGCCGTTTGAAATAATCCCCCCAGCGGAAACAGACCGGAGTGTTTTTGCTGTTTGGAATCACTTAGGGTCCAACCGCCTTTGTTGCTCATCAGCACGCTATCTGAGCGCTCGTTGAGAATGTAACCAGGGGTGAGCCAACCCAGGCCCGCATCGCCAAAACGCTCTTGAAAATGCTGGCGCAGGCGACCGCTAAAAAAATCCCCCGCGGTATGGGAATCACCCAACTGCACTATGCGCAATGGCTGGTCGGCCTGACCATTTTCCAAGGCCTTTAAGGCTTGCCACAATTGCGCCGCTTTAGGCTCGCCATTGTCTATAACGGGGGTGTTTTTAAATGGCGCTGCGTGACTGGCGCCGGCAAAAATATTGGCGACAAACAATATCAAAAATGGAAAAAGCGTTTTAATCATGCAGGTCACTGTTAGGGGTTTTGCGTGAGTTTGGGCTTGGCTTCAGGAAAACTAAATTGATCCAACACCAATTTGGCGAGCAGCTTTTGTCCCTGGGTGGTGAAATGCACTCCGTCGTCACTGCGCACCATAACACTGCCGCGTCCCGGCAGCTCTAAAAATTTACTAAAAGTTTTACCATCGGCGGTAAGGGTTTCTGCGGTGGAAATAAAGCGGGCAATTTTAGGGTGTTTAGCCAATTGCTGTTGATACAACTCATTGATAACCAGCACACGCCCAACCAGATCCTCGCGCCCCATGGGCGGTGCAGAAAGCCAGAATACCGCCGTCCCCTTGGCCTCGGCGGTTGCGAGAATATGTTCGATGCGCTCGCTGTAGTTTTGCCGCCAGTTATCGGAATTAAATTTAATGTAGTGCCCGGACTGCAACATATCCCAGGTGTCGTTGGCTCCCATTAATACCACTATGGCCGCATAGTGTTCACTAGCCAGGGCTTCGTCCACATGGGCGGGCCAATCAAAATAGCTGGGATAAGTTAAGCCGGTATTTTGTGTACTTAAATTGAGCGAATCAATTTTGTACTTGCGTCTTAGGCTACTGGCAATATGCGGAGCAACGCCCTGCATCATGGAATCGCCAATTAACAGCACGCGATCATCCTGATTGAGCGGTAAAGGTTGAATACTGGCGGGAGGCGGAAGTGATCCGTTTTCAGTAGTCTGATTCTCCCCGTCCGTTGCATTAACTGTTGGAGTTTCTGCAGTATTTATTGTGCTGGTGTTTTCTATAGCGTTTGTAGTTGGCGATGGCTCAAGCGGGGCGGCCTGCTGCTGGTTTTCCGCCAGCGTATTTGCATCTGGATTATTTAGCTCACAAGCTACCGCAGGCGCTGGCTCTTTAACTATAACTTGCTCTTTTATTATCACAGACTCAGGTTTGGGGATGGCGGCTTCGCCTTGCAATAATAATTGGCTTGCCAGGCGCATACGCGCATCGGCCTCCCGGATAAAGTCGTCACTTGTGCTCGCGCTTGAGTCAGCTACACCCAGCCAGTGTTGCCAGCGCAATTCACTAGCATCCAACCACAACAAAATGTGGCGGGTCTGCTGCCAGTACTGCAGCAGCGCGCCCGCTTTAATGAGCAGTATCAACAACACTATCAGGCTAAGTGCGCTTAGGTGTTTTAATTCCCTGGTTTCCATAATGCGTCCCTAAGCTAAAAGCCAAAATAAATAAAACCGGGAATCCCGGCGGGAGCCACAGCAATTACGGCCAGACAGGCCGCCACCACGCATCCGCTTTGCAGCGGCCAGGGCAGGCGCTTAAGTTCTGCCCGGGCCTGCTCCAGCAGGCGCGGGGCATAGTGGCTCAGGGTAAAAAATCCAACCAGCGCCAACACCAGGCCCAAGCTATTCAATTGCGGCGGTGTTTGCCAATTGCCCAGAGCATCCACAAAGGTTTGCAGGGCATCCCAATCTTCAGCGCGAAATAACAGCCAGCCAAAACACACAAATACAAAGGTTATGGGTTTGGAGAAAAAGCCGGGTAAACCTGTGCCCATCATTTTTTGCCAGATGTTTTGTAGCACCATTCCCAGGCCGTGCCACAAGCCCCAGGCGACAAAAGTGAGGCTCGCACCGTGCCAAATACCGGAGAGGGTCATGGCAATAACCACGTTAGCCTGGGTGCGCCACCAACCGCCGCGACTGCCGCCCAGGGGGATGTAAATAAAATCGCGAATCCAGCGCGACAAGGTCATATGCCAGCGCCGCCAGAAATCCCCCAGGTTTTCCGCCAGGTAGGGCTGGCGAAAGTTTGCAGGCAAACTAAAACCCAACAACAGCGCCAGGGCGGTTACCAAATCGGTATAGCCAGAGAAATCGAAAAATAATTGCCAGGCATAGGCCGCCAGGCCGCCGCACAACTCCACCGGGTGATAGGCCGAAGGATTGGCAAAAATCGGGTTTACCCAGGTGTTGGCCAGCCAGGCGGCGAGCCACACTTTTTTAATCAGCGCGGAAACCACCAACAACATGGCCAGTTCACCCTGCTCAATTTTGCGCGCGTCAGTTGCTTCAATTTGGGTGAGCAATTCCGCCGGGCGACAGATAGGGCCAGATAAGAGCGTGGGGAAAAACGAAAGGTGTAATAAACCATCCAACCAAGCGGCGGCTGGTCGCTCGCCGCGACCTATGGTGATGAGATAAGCGAGCCCCTGAAAGGTGTAAAAGGAAATACCCACAGGCAGCAAAATATCTAGAATTGGCAGGCTACCAACCTGAAAAAAGCCACCCAGCCAAGCGTCTGCCGATTCGCGAAAAAAATTGTAGTATTTGAACGCACCCAAATTAATAAGCGCATAGACAACACCCAGGGTGACCGGCCAGCGCCGCAGCCCGCCGCTGGGATTTTTTACCAAGCGCGACAGCCCGAGAATAACCCCCGAAAACACCAGAAGCAGAAGCAAAAAGCGCAGGTCTATACCGCCGTAAAAGCTATAACTTGCCAGTAACAGAAGTAAATTTTGGCCGCGATTGCCAAAGCGCCCGGCGATACCCCAATAGAGCCACAGAAAAATTAAAAAACACAAACCAAATTCAGGTGATAAGTACTGCATTCCTAGCGTCCATTATTCATAGGGTGATTTAACGCCCACCACTGACATCAATAAAACTTCCGGTTGTGTAGCTGCTCTCCTCCGACAGCAACCAGAGTATGGCCTTGGCAATTTCCTCCGGTTCACCTGCGCGCGCCATAGGGATGCTAGGCGCAATACGCGCTATACGCCCCGGCTCACCACTGCGCGCGTGAATTTCGGTGTTGATAATACCGGGGCGCACACAGTTAACGCGAATGCCCTCTTGCGCAACCTCCTTCGCCAAACCCAGGGTAAAGCTATCCACCGCGCCTTTGCTCGCAGCGTAATCTATGTATTCAAACGGCGAACCGTATTTGGAAGCAATCGAAGATACATTCACAATGGCACCTCCGCGCCCACCTTGACGGGCGGACATGCGTTTAACTGCCTCGCGCGCGCAAATAATGGTGCCCAACACATTAACCGCAAATATCTTTTGCAACCAGGATGCATCCATCTCTGCCAATAAATTACGGCGCAATATTCCAGCGTTATTTACCAGCGCATCCATGCGCGTGAAATTTTTATCCAGCTCGGCAAAGAGTGCGAGTATCTCCGCCTCACTACTCAGATCCACACGCAGCGCCAAGCACCTGGCTCCCTTTGCCTCCAGCTGTTGCACTACGGACCGCGCCGCCTGCTCATCGCCTAAATAAGTAAATGCCACATCGTAGCCGCGCTCGGCAGCAAGCAAGGCCGTGGCGGCGCCTATTCCGCGACTGGCTCCGGTGATGAGAATCAATGGCTTTGTATGATTACTCAATTAATTTTCACTCATCATCCCTTGTATTCCATCCAAATATTTTTCCGCCACTGGAATATCCAAACCAACCTCGTAGTCACATTCAGCATCACCATGATCGTTAGACACATAAGAAAAAATGACTTTATTTTTTTGTGGATACACAACATTGTATGGATGAACATTAGAACACTCAGCAAAGTCAATTAACCGGGACTTGCGAACATTTCCAGACACCAAACTTCTAACCTCCGCCTCTAGCTCTGGTGATTTATACTTTTCAATACTTGTTGTTTCACCGGTAAGCAAATCATAAATAACAACACCTTCATCGGAGTCTGGGTGAGGCATTTCACTGCACATCCACATAGTTTCGTATTTCATTACAAATATTTTTTTATTAAAAAATTCAATGGTCGAACTAAAACTTTTATCACCACCACCCTTACATGTATACTCATTCACTAGGGAAAAAATTGAATCATTAATTTTTTCCAATGAAGATCCAGACTTTGCCCCTGTTAATTTTGGATAAGCAATATCTATATCCCAATAACCCAAAGGAGAGTTTTCATCTTTCTTCTGCTCTTTTATCTCTTTCATTTCATAGTTGAGCTTACTTCCTTTTAAAGCTTGTGAATCACGGGAGGAAATCTGTTCAGAAATCGAGCTTTTTTCCGAACAAGCCAATTCAGAAAAAAGCATAAAAACGGCAACCACAATATAGCTCAATGACTTATTCATTTACTTTCTCTTTTATTTTGCAGAAAAGGATTCAAATGCCTGTTTTAAACGTATGTCGTATTTATTTTCAGAATATTTCGGACCGTTATATCTCTCTGCAAATTTAGCCCAATCTTTAATTTTAAGTGGGACATCTAATTTCGTTGATTTTAAAAAATTCACAAACGCCATAAGTTGATCCCCTTCTGATCGTTGCATTGCCTTTACAAAATCCTCAACATTTGCATATCCTGCCTTTGCATGATTAAAACCCATTATTTGAAACCTTCCCCAAGAGGTAGATTTAAGAGCTGCAGTCCTGTCTAGTTTTACCGCAGAATTGAAGCGGGAGTACTCTTTTTCACCACCTTGATAATATTTTTTTGTCCATTTTGCATATGACAGTGTGGGATTAGATTTATCAAATTGTCCTTTAGTTAAAGCTGAGAACCAGTG
>CBINKF010000095.1:0-8387 GCA_966251115.1 uncultured Cellvibrio sp. | reverse complement strand
GAGCTAGAGGACACTATTGATGATGAAGAACTTTGGTTTAGCGCTGTACCAAACACCCCCAACTCCCACAGTGAATAACCCCAATTGGCATTAATTTTCGCCGTCATGTTGATGCGCAGATAACGCCCCTGCCCGCTTAGGTCGATAGCTTCAACCCCGCCCCTGCCGCTGGTGGTGCTGTAAATTGCGTTTGAATAATTCACTCCGTCGGTTGAGACCTGCAGATTGTAAGCTGTGGCATACGCGGCCTCCCAACTCAAACGCACGCTGGTCAGGTTGTAGTAACCACCAAGGTCAATGGTGTAAGTTGCTGTGCCCGCATTGAGTGCAGATGCCCAACGGGTTGATGAATTGTTATCGACAGCATTTGCCGCCTCATAACCTGGGCCTTCAATGGTCGATGCAACTGCCGGTTTGTTAGTGGCAAGATTAGTAGGCCCGCTGTCATTACCGCTAAAATCCGGTAGCTGGTCGATGCTGATGGTTTTGCTGTTAGCCATGGCGGTACGCCAGGAGTTTTCGCAACCTTTGACATCGCCGGAGCTGGGTTGCCCTTGCACTTTGTAGCAATCGCGAAAGGCCCAGACTACCGAGAATGAAAAGGGGGCCTCGCTGGCAGGATTTAATTCGTTAAAGGTTTCGGAAATGGCGACAATTTTATTGTTGCCGATAGCTTTTAAGGTGTTGTAATCGCTCCAGCTTTGGTAGTAGTCGGAGCTGACAATATCCACCATGTTATCGCCTGGATACCAGTCGCGCAGGTTACTGCGATAACCGCCGGTACTGGCCATACCGTTAAACACCCAAATAACATTGTTCGCGCCCTGGGCATTCACGCGGTCAAAAATTAGTTTCCATAAACGCTTGTAATTGTCGGCGCCTTTTTTGGCCCACCACATAAAATTATCATTGGCTTCATGCAGTGGGCGAAACACAACAGGCACACCGGCATCGCCCATTTTTTTAAGCTCGCGCGCGATCAGGTCAATATCCTGATACAACTTGGAGCTGCTGTTATTCATGTCCTGATCAAACGGACAATCGGTGTAGTACTCGCCCCCACGCGGACATTTCCAGTGCCACTGGAACGCGACAATCCCTTTTTTATTTTTCGCAAAATCTATCGCGCTTTGGGTGTTAGAGGTATCGCCACTGGTGTAGTTGTAAAAATCAAATGCGACTATGGCGGGATAGCGGCCGGTCCATTGCTGAACCTTGTCGGCATCCCCCAGATCGGTTTGCCCGGAGATGTAGGCATTATTTTTTAAATAACACAGTAAATTTTTGGTTTGGGTGCTGGATTGCAAATTCACCGGCGTTTGGCCACAGCTGGTTTGCGCACTGGCACCGCTTGCCCAAAGGCCGGCGATGGCCGCCAGCCCCATGAAAATTGATTTGATGCTCATTGCATAGGTCCTTTCATAATCGGTTATTAATGGACTTTTATCTGTCAGGCGATTGCTCAGGTCATTAAATTACCCACGTGAAGGAGCCCATCCCTGGGCGTATCGGCTGTCCCGCTTAATATCCTTTTAACCAACACGCTCGAACAACACTTATTGCGCTTGCGGTTTTTTGCGCTTGTAGTGATTGCGCTTGTAGTTATTGCAAAGGCGGATAGGCGTTGTTCAACAGCACATGGAACCCTTCGCTAAACCAGCGGCCCGCATGGGGCGCGCCTGCCATAGCACCGGTTAGTTGACCGGATGCAGGCACCACATAGGTTGGATCGCAGAAGCGGTCGAAACCTTTTGCAGGATCGGTTGGATCTATCACTCCGGCCATGGCCACGCCATCGGACTCACCGGGCGGTTTGATCCACACATAGGCGTCAATACCTGGCTCGGGCGCAATGGTGGGACGCTCGCCAATGCCACTAGGTTGGTTACACCACATGCCGCGATGGGTGCGACGGTCTATGCGCGATTGGTTGACGTAGGTATCCAGGCTAGTGCTGGTGGAAGCCGAAGCGGGACGATTGGCACCACCCCACCCATTGCGCGAGGTATCAATCAGCATGCCTATGTTGCTGGGGAAACCCTGCGCGATCATGGCGTTGCGGAAGGCTTGCACATAGCTGATTTCACCCAGGTGCGGATTCCACTCGTAGAACTTGGCGGAGCGAACAGGGTTGCCACCGACATTGACGTTGGGGTCGAGGAATGGCTCGCGCAGCGGCGTGGCATTGGCGGTATTGGAGATGAAACCCGCCACGCTGTTAACGCCGTGAGTCGTACCTTTGATGGTGTTGCCAATCAAGGTTGCCGACGCGCTCAGGTTGTTATCCCAGCCCAACCAGCCGGAGTGGCCTATGTCGATATAGCTGTAAACATTGCTCAGCGGGTACAACTGGTTAAGTGTGTACTGCGTTGCTTCAACATAACCGCCGGGGCCTGCGGCCTCCTGGCATTTGGGCACGCTGGTGTTAGTTACCAGGTTGGGCAGTGAGTCGGGCTCGATGATGGTGATGATCCGCAGCGAGCGATATTTGGGGTCTGACAATATCTGCACGATGGGCGTGATGTACTCGTTTTTGTAGCGATTGAAGCCATCCTCAGCAATCAACAATTCACCATTCGATGCCAGGGCATTGCAGTCGCGGTTGGGCAGATCATAGATCACTATCTGGATCAGGTTGGCGTTCTGGTCAATCGCCGCATCCAGGTGTTCGCGTAACCCCATAGTGCCAACTTCGGTGGGATTAATGGCACCTATGCGGTCCATCCAGACAGCGGTACTGTAACCCGCCACTTTGGAGCCGCCATCAGCCATGGCTTTGGCCGACCATATAGGGTCCACATACCAAACGGCACCTTGATAGGGGTTATCCACACGCGCGCTAGAACTCACACTCGAACCGACATTCGAACTAACACTGGACGCGCTAATTGAACTGCCCACCGAAGAACTCACCACCACTGATGAGGCGACGCTGGAGCTGACTGACACTGAGCTCACTGACGAACTTGACGCGGGACTGGACGATGAGGTCGAGCCAAGGGCTTGGCCGGAACAGGTTGGCAGCGCGAAACCCGCAGGTGTATTTCCTGTTAAACCGAAAGTCGTTGACGCACCGGCCCCCAGCGAGCCGTTGTAGCTCACATTCACCGCCGTCACCTTGCTGGTGCCATTTCCGGTCAAGGCAGCATTCCAGGCGTTGGTAATCTGGGCCGCTTGCGGATAGTTGAGATACACAGTCCAGCTGTTTACGGCCGAGCCATTGTTGGTGACCTTAACGTCCAACTGATAACCACCCTGCCAGCTACCGGTTTGGGTTACCGCACAACTGAATTGGCTGGCGGCGCTTGATAGCGAACTGGCAACAGAGCTTGAGGTCGCGACAGAACTGGAAGAAACAACAGAACTGGAAGAGACGACAGAACTGACACTGCTTGAAGAGCTGCTGGAAGTAGACGATGAGCTGGCCGTGTTTTGGTAGGCCCTTAAGCGGTTGCGCACCAAATTGCCCGATTGCGATAACTGCGCACTGGTCCAGCCACCGGTTGGGCTTGCGCCTGCCAACAGCGCCGCTGATGACTCGCCCGCATTAGAGAGCGACCAGTTGGTCCAGCTAATGCCGTACTGGTCCAACAGGTTCAACCAGGTATTCACCTGATCGGGACAGGTCGCACCATTGCCGGTGTACTCACTATCACCCCACTCGGTGGCAAATATCGGCAGGCGCGCATCGGCAGCCGATTTCACAATGGCCCGCAGCGGATCTTGATGCTCGGGTGAACAGGCATAGAAATGTACGGTGTAAGCCACATTGCTAAAGCTCAAGGGATCAGCCACCACCTGGTCGAGGCGCTGGCTCCAGACGGCGGTGCCAACAATCACAAAGGCATCAGGTGCACCGGCGCGAATAATCGGAATAACTTCATTCGCATAGGGCTTGATTGCGCTGGCCCAATCCACGCTGGCGCCGTTAGGCTCGTTGGCAATCTCGTACAGAATGTGCGGGTCGTTGCCGTACTTGGCGGTGACTTTACGGAAAAAATCCTTGGCGGCTTCTTTGTTAGTCAGCGGGTTGCCGTCAGACAAAATATGCCAATCCACAATTACGTAAATATCCGCCGCAATAGCGGCATCGATGGTGGTGTAGAGGGTATTGATAACCGAGGGGTTATCCAGGTAACCGTTTTCCCGAGTGTACATAGCCGCGCGGATAACATTGGCTTTCCAATCGTCGCGCAACCATTTGATTGAGTCATTGTTATAAAACTGACCAAACCATTGCAGGCCGTGGGTGCTCATACCATGCAGGGGCGTAGCGACACCGTATTGGTCAACCAGGCGGCCATTTACCGTTTTCAGGCGACCGTGCTGGGATACAAAACCACCGGTATTGCTAGTGGAGCTGACACTGGACTGGCTGGCTGAACTCAGGCTGCTGCTGGATACACTGGTCGCAGATCCATAGACACTGATGCCCCAGAGCGAATACCCCCAGTTGGCATTCGCCTTGGAAGTCATATTCAAGCGCAGATAACGCCCCTGCCCGCTCACTGCAATATTCTCGGTGCCGCCAGTTCCGTTGCTTTTGGTGTAGATAGATGTCCAATTCAGGTTATCGGTAGAAACCTGGACGCTATAGCCATTGGCGTAGGCAGCCTCCCAATTCAGGGTGAGGCCCGAGATATCGTAATAGCCACCCAAATCGACCGACAGGGTTGCCGTGGGTGCATTCAGTGCCGATGCCCAGCGGGTGCTGCCATTGTTGTCGAAGGCTTTGTCAGCCTCATAACCCGAACCTTCAACCGAAGATGCTGACGCAGGTTTACCCTGTGAAACCACACCGTCCGTGGATGTAGAACTGCTTGAACTGGACCAACCACCGCCAAAAATAGTGGCGGTCTTTCCGGTTTGGCGCAGGCCATTGGCACCGTTAATCAGGCGATCACCCCAGCCGCTAAGGCTGCTCAGGTTAAAGCCATAGGTAATATCCAGCGGCTCATCGCCACCGCTATTGCCAGACCAGGACCAGCCCAAATAGCCAAATCCTAGCTGCTGGGCGGTGGACATGATTGCATCAACCGCCACGCTTTTACCGGCGTGAGTGCTGGCAAATTCACCCACAACCAACGGCAAATTTTTATTTTTAAAATCCTGCAAATAGGCGTTAACCGCATTGCTATCAGCGTAACTTTCGTACATGTGTACGGAAAACACCGTGTTGTGATTCACGTCGGCATTAAACACGCTAAGCGCGTTGTTGCGCATGGTGTTGGACCAGTCCTGGCCCCAGTTGGGCGCATCCACCATAAGCGTATGCTTGATACCCGCCTGGCGTAAGCGCTGGATGGATTGGCTTTGCAGGCTCGGCCAATCGCCCGCCTTGGCGTTGCCCAATGGCTCATTGGCAATATTGATAATGACGTAATCTTCCTGGCCATCAATAGCGCTGCGGATGTCGGAACTCAGCCAATAGTTAACAACGTTCGCGGGATTTTCTGCGTTGCCGTTATCCCCGTAACCTGTGGCGTCGTGGACTTCCAACACAGCAATTAACTGGTTCTGTTTACACCAGCTGATGACCTGGGCCACTTCCGCGCCGCTGGCGCGCGCCCCCAGGTTGCCATTGCCATCGGCCAACACAATACGCACCGTGTTAGCGCCAGTGCTGGCGATGTCTTTCAGGGCCTGCTCGGTGCGGTAGCTATACCACTCATGGGCATGGCTGACGCCGCGCATGACAAAAGGCGTACCATTGCCCTCCACCAGTTTGCCGCCCTGCACCGAAAAACCGGCCCAGGCACACGAAGACGCCAAGGCCAGCACCATTGCCGACGCAGGAACCCATCTTGCGAGATGTTTTTGCATAAATACCTCTAACAATTATTGTTATCTTTAATTCAGGTTTTATTGGCACCAGCTCCACTGACACCCAACGGATGAGCAGCCTTGCCATAGCTGATGCACCGACCCACCAAGGTTTTGGTACAAGCACCCACTTGTCGGGCGCAAAGTAACCGGTTACCTTTTTGTTATTTAAAAAGGGCCAATAGCTATGGCCCTGGGGTTCAAAGTCTATAAAGGCGAGCGATTTGTGCTAGTCATCTGTGCTTGCAGACGCAAGTGGGTAGGTAATTTGCTAAAAAAAATCAAAATGAGAAGCGGGGTAACACCGGCATCAAGGAGGGCTTTAAAAAACTGAATCCTATTTATTGGTTAAATATTATTAAAAGGCCGGTAAATAAAAACCTAATGCCGATCAGTTAAGCTGTTTTAAATCCCTCCCAACCTCCGCTTTTCAAAGGGAGGAGTTAACTCCCCTCTTTAATAAAGAGGGGCCGGAGGAGATTTAAAGTCTTAACTGACTGACATTAGGTAAATAAAAACCAGGTTTGAGCACAGAGAAAGACCCTGCTAAAAATTGCGGCCAGCTATTGCCGACGAATTAAAAGCGTTAATCTAAGGGACAAATAAAAGAGTATTGGCAACTCGTTTCAAAATAATTAAAGCGCCTTCAAAGATCTGCGGAACTCGACTACTAAATGACTTCAAACTTTCTCAACCTGCACGACGCTGTACTTTTGCTGACTTTTGTCGAATGCCTTTTCATTATCGGCCTGCTTAGAGTCATACCTACCAATAGGCCGCAGTCGCGCCTGCTGTTATCCAGCTTCTTTTTCTTATCGGCCGCCTGGGTGGTTTCCACCCTGCTTTCATGGAACCATGAGCTACGCAACCTGTGGCTGAACAAAACCTTATTTTCGCCACTATTAATTACCGTCAGCTTGTTACTGCAGGGGCCGTGCCTCTATTTGTACTTTTGCTCATTAACTGAGGACCTTAATTTTCGCAGCCGCATAATGTTGCTGCACTTGATCCCGGCGTGCGTCGCATCGCTGGCAATTATTCTGTTTCATGTCGATGGTGTGGCCTGGATATTAAAGACCCCGATACCTCGCGACCAGGAAATAGCCGCGCGCTTCGCCTGGACCCTGATCCGTTGCTCGCCAGTGATTTACGTCATTGCCTGTTTTTATAAAGCCCGAAAATTGGAAGAAGCACTGCAACACACCCAATCATCCATCTCCAGGGTTGAATTCAAACTGGCCGATTTTGTACTTCTGGGCTTTTTTATCCACTGGTTGTGGGCGTTTTTTCAATATCTAACGGGCAACTTCCTCAGCGAAGAGGTCAACAACTGGATAGGCAACTTTGAGGACATTTTAATCGTTCTGCAAATCAATGGCCTGCTTATACTGGGCTTAAAAAATACCGGGCAACTGCTAAAGACCAGCAAGACCGAAGTGCCCAAAACTATAGAGCAGCCGCTCGACCCGCTAAAAGTGGCGCAAGTCAAAGCAGCGATTGATGAACAAAAATTGTATTTGGAAAATAATATTAACCTGGACCGATTCGCCGAACTTGCAGGATTGCGCCCGCGCGAAGTAACAGCTGTATTGCGCGAATACTATCAGCTGAATTTTTTCGAATTTATCAATGGCCTGCGCCTGGAAGAAGCCAAGCGACTATTGACGGCACCGGAACATTCAGAGATGTCCGTTCTGGATATCATTTATAAATCCGGCTTTAACAGCCAATCGGCGTTTCAACGCTTTTTTAAGCGCATGGAGAATTGCACCCCAACAGAATACCGGCGCAAAGCATCTTCATCCCCAGGTTTAGAGTCCGGGACATAAGAGCCGGCGTTTGCACCTGTGAAATAATCATCCAGAAGGAGACTCCAAATTGCTCGACACCTGGCGCCCGCATAAACTCATCAAAACTGGCAGAGACCTAACCGTTGATGGTGTTGAGCTGACACGGCAATATACTGGGGCAGCAATGCCTGCAAGCTTGTCAGCTTCCTTTGCACCGGGCATGGTTATTCATTTGCAGCCGGTGCTTTGCGCAAC
This sequence comes from uncultured Cellvibrio sp., assembly GCA_966251115.1. Lineage (GTDB taxonomy): Bacteria > Pseudomonadota > Gammaproteobacteria > Pseudomonadales > Cellvibrionaceae > Cellvibrio. Next base: position 519 of record CBINKF010000095.1, on the reverse strand, counting down.
TTATTTCGATTAGCCGTACCTGTTCTCCTCCATTCCCCTTAGCAGCAAATTAAAAATTGTTAATAAGTGCAATCCCAACCCCACCGCAATAGTTCCAGTTCGCGCTATTTAAAACTGGGTCGAAAGATAGGTGCAGCACCTTAGATCATTGTTTTTATTGGCTTTTATAGCAGGTTTGATTTTCCCACCGCTATTCAAACGCGCGGTTATTGTTTGGATATGTAAAACGCCTTGTCCAAGCCACTGCATCCGGTTACATATTTACAAAAATTTGATTCGTCAAATTCGTTCAGCGACTAGGCTCAATAGGGTAAGCGCCGAACGCTATGCAGTCATACGCGTTATCAGGTCAAACAATAACCATAAGGTTTTGCTATGAATTTACCTCTACCTCCTGGGCTTGCCGCTGCGGCGCCAGACTCCGACCAATCCAATCCCGGCCTTAGTCGCCGCCAGGCAATTAAACAGCTGGCGCTTATGTGCGGTCTGGCCTTGTCCGCCACCAGCCTGGGGGCTCTG
>CBINKF010000094.1:0-8387 GCA_966251115.1 uncultured Cellvibrio sp. | reverse complement strand
GCGATGGCCAAACCAGCAGCGATCATAAAAAGGTTGAGGTAATTAAATACCGAGCGATAGGTTGCATTCGGGTTGGTGCCATTAAACACTTTATATTTTTGCGCGTCCCACATTTGATTAAATGAACCAAAGCAGAGCGCGTAATAGATAAAGGCGAATTTGTAGGCGAGTGTGTAGAGGCCAACAGTTTCCAGGCTTTGAAAGTGGGTTAAAAAAAATCTATCGCCAAAGGTGGTAAAAAACGAAGCTATACCACCAATGCTGATTGGCAAGCTAAACAGAAATATTGCCTTGGCTTTGGCAAGATCGAAATGCAGCCCAGTATCTTTTAGGGTGTATACAGTCAGTATGGCGCCCAGAATGGAAGTTGATATAAGCGCGCCGTAAATGACACCTACAACCCCCAGATTTAGTGAAACTACGAAGTAGATATTTAATGCGACTTGAGAGAATAATTTGAAAACGTTGGCCGCCAGGAAAAACCAGGGCTTTTCGCGTGCTCTTATGTAGTGCAGGGGGATACGAATAAGCGCTTCTGTGATCAAAGTAATGGCGAAGAGCAGCAGAAAGTGCGCATAATTTGCCGAGCCGAATACCGCTTGCGAAATAACGGAGGCCCCGGCGAAAAGTATCAAAAAGCCAACCGAGTTAAGCCCCACAGCCAGGAGAAAGGCAGTAGAGATAATGCCTTTCTTTTTGGCTTCATCGGGTTCGGTCATGTAGAAGCGAAAAACTGCATCCCCGATACGATTGGCGATAACAATTCCGACAAAGTCTATTGACATGCTTAGTAATTCGAGAATTGCATAGTCGGAAGGGTTTAGGTAGCGGGTGTAGATAGGTAGCATCACCAGTCCGGTGATGTTGCGGATGATAGTGCTGATGGCGTAGATGCTGGTATGACTAATGATTTTGGTATTGGCCATTCTGATTACATGTGATTAATTTATTGGAAGGCCAAAAGTTTCTGGCGCAGAACTATCAATTGCAATAAACCCGTCTTGCGTCTTTTCGGTGACTTACTTTGACCTTTTCGTTGACTTTCTTTGAAAAGGTGAGAAATGCATGACGATTTATCAATTAGATAATTGTGAAAGTTGGAATAAGCTTGATTCAACTAAGTAGTAAATTGCTAATGGATAAAACCGAGTAGATTACAACTTACTCTAACAAAGGGCAATTCTAAAAGATAAATGTATAACGTCATATTTTGTATCAAGGCTACAATATTTAGTATCGCACGAAAAACCTTGGAGAAAGATTATGCGTCGTGTTACGCAGCTGATAGCGGTAGTGTTCGGCGCCTGTTTGTTAAGCGCAGCAAATGCGGCTGAATTAGTTACCAAGCTAGATTTTGAAGATGGCAAGATTCCCAGCGGCGGTGGCTGGTTTTTTGGTTCACAAAAAGGCGGAGGGCTATACGTTTCGACGGATACCTCGCTTAATCGGGGCGGTAGCCTCGGCAGCCTAGTGGGAACTTATCCGATCCCGGTCGGCGAGTCGTATGTATGGGGAAGTTATGATATCTCAGCGCTTAACACGCGCGATGTTTATATCGATTTTTGGGCAAAAATGCCAAAGGCGAAACAAGGGTTGAAGTTTTTGAAACTGTTTGGTCAATCAGTGTCAGGGGAATACGCTAATACCACTATCGCAGCCACTTATTCGGATTCAAAAAACATGGGAGCCATTGAGGAAATTTCGTTCGGCGATGGCACCAAAATTAGCAATGATACCCAGAATATCCTCAAGTTAAACGGGACCAACCCAGAGCTGATCGGCCGTTCCAACGGGTCAGCGATAGTGGATACACCTCAGAATGCTATTTGGAATAATTGGGGTACCGATTGGCATAGATTTAGAGTGCACGTTAAATTTAATAGCGGCGAGACCGCAGAAACCGAGGTTGCCGATGGTGAGTTTTATCTGGAGATCGATGGCAAAATATATGTAGACGCCAAGAAGCTGTTGAATCGTCACTATACGGATAAGCCCTTGAGTAAAATCGGTTTCTTTAACTGGGCTCAGGCGGGAACCACAGCGTTTGAAATATGGTATGACGATATTGTTATTTCAACTGGCGGCTTTTTAAGTTCTCCCAAGCCGCCCACCAGTCCCAACTACACCAATTAAATATCACCGGGCGCCCTAGGTTGCGGCGCCCTTCTGTATTAGTGTTTGATAGAGCCTGAGTGTTTGACGAGCATTGGTTTCAGCAGAATAACGGCTGTCATCAACTACACCGGCTCTACCCAAGGTCAGAATGGGTTCGATTTTTGATATATAGGCCTTGGCAGTTTGCTCTACCACCAAACTCTCATTCACCCCATCAAATATTTCGTTTAATCCCCCTACGGCGTGAACTACCATTGGCGTTCCCAGGCTAATGGCTTCCAGGGCCACCATGGGTGTGCCCTCGTGATCTGAACACATCACAATACAATCCAGAGATTTGATGCAACTGGGTATATCTGCTCGCTGCCCGTGAAAAATAACCACCTCGCCTAAACCCAGGTGTCTGGCCCTCTGTTCGAGCGATTTGCGCAGCTTGCCATCACCGATAACATGAAACTTGAGGGGAAAGGCGAGGTTGGATTGGGTGGTCATAATCTGTGCAATTTCAAGAAAAATGTCCACGCGCTTTACTGGCTCCAGGCGACCAATAATACCTATGTGTTTGGCCTGCAGTTGGTTGGCTTTGAAATCGGCTTCGGTAGCCTTGGCCAGCAACTCCTGCTTATTGACACCGTTGCGGATAACAACGACTTTTTTGCCTCCAAATTTGGGGCGCAGTTGTCGCGCCAGATCTTCCGACACGGCTATTACTGCGGCCTGACAGTGACGGGCGATCCAGGTATCCAGAAAAATTTGGATTTTTTGGCGCATCCTAGGTTTGAACTCTGCCGCGCCGTGGGCGGTGCGTAAGCAGACAGATAATCGCCACCTGCATAAAATCGCGAGGTAATTGGCAAGGCAGCCAAAAATATTTTCCTTTTGCCGGTGGGTATGAATGATATCTGGATCAAATCGTCCTATGGCCCGGGTTAATCGCCAGATAATACTGGCGCTGTTGTGGAAGGTCTCAGGTATTAACAGCAGGTTAATGTTCTTGCGCTTTAATCTATCGGCTAATTCCCCATCGTTTAGCAGGATCACAAACAGCTCCGTATCTGCCGCTAGCTGAGAGAGCAGAGTAAATGCCTGAGCCTCTGCGCCCGCCCAGAGATCACCCGAAATGATGTGCAAAACCCTAAGTGGTCGGTTTAGAATTGGCACTTATTTTTTATCCTTGCTTGTAAGGGAGATTAGTGTCATTGGTGAGGCTCATTTTGTGAGTAGCCAATGTTAAAGCCTCACTGCACCGAGGGAAAGATCAGGAGAAAAGATGTTAACCTTTCTATTTTGGATTGCCGCTTTTGCCGCAGTCTATAGCTACTTTATATACCCTTTGGTGTTGTTGGTCTTGCGCAAGCTGAGGGGGTCCACCAATACCAGTCCCCTCGCCAAAACTCCGACCTCCTGGCCTTACATCACCCTGATTGTGACCGCCTATAACGAGGAAAAGCGTATTCGGGAAAAAATCGAGAATACGCTTAAGCTGACCTACCCCGCAGAACAACTGGAATTAGTTGTTGCCTCTGACTGCTCAGACGACGCCACAGATGCCATTGTTGCCGAATATGCCGACCGCCAAGTAAAACTGGTGCGAGCCTCTGAGCGACTGGGCAAGGAAAACGCGCAATTGTGTGCAATTAAAGCGGCCAAGGGCGAAGTATTGGTTTTTTCTGATGTGGCAACGCAGATTCCAACGGATGCTCTGCAGCAATTAGCCGGATATTTTGAGGATGCCACAATTGGAGCTGTTTCCAGTGAAGATCGCTTTGTCAGCAAGGATGGCACTCTGGCTGGTGAAGGTGCCTATGTAAAATATGAAATGTGGCTCAGGCAACTTGAATCCGACCTGGCCGGCCTGGTTGGTTTGAGTGGTTCGTTTTTCGCGGCGCGCCGCACTATTTGCGATAACTGGGATATTCATTCGCCCAGCGACTTTAATACAGCACTCAACGCTGCTGCAGCAGGCCTGAAGGCTGTAACTGCACCGGATGTACTTGGCTATTATTCCGATCTGGCGGACCCGGCCAAAGAGTATGCGCGTAAAATCCGCACTGTCATTAGAGGAATGACCGGCCTTGCAAGGCATAAAGAAGTTATGAACCCGAGCAAGTACGGTATTTTCAGTTTGCAGGTTATCTCTCACAAATTGATGCGCTGGCTGGCGCCCTGGTTTTTTATTCTGTTTTTCATTTTATCGGCGATGACAGCATCTCATGGGATATTTTATGGGTTGATCTTTGCGGGGCAAATCGGCTTTTATGGTGTGGCGCTGGTTGCTCACTTTTTGCCGGAATTACGTGCCATTGGGCCAATAAAGATTATTTATTTTTTTGTGCAGGTTCATATTGCCTTACTTGATGCAGGGATTAAATTTTTATCTGGTAAAAGAATGACCACATGGAAGCCATCCGCGCGATAATACGAGGCGATTTGTCGCCCGTAGGTAATAAAATAATTTATAAAAAAAGCGAGCTGCACAATGATTTTATAGCTGCCGGCTATAGCCGTATTTGGGTAGATTCGGGCACATCTGCATTAGCACTGGCGCTATTGACTATCAAAACGTCGCGTGCCCATATCGCTCAACCTAAAGTAATTATTCCCGGTTATTGCTGCCCGGATTTGGTTTCTGCAGCGGTATTTGCGGGCTTGATTCCCGTTGCCGTTGATATGGGGATAAATGAAACCGGTTATGACTTGGTGCAACTCCGCTCCGCCCTGCAATCAGATGTAATAGCCGTTATCGCAATCAATTTTTTAGGTATTGCCGAGCAGCTGGCTGAGTTGCGCGCGCTCACATCGACTAAATCAATTGCGTTAATTGAGGATAACGCGCAATGGTTCCCCGATAGCAGTTTTTCGAGCACATCAGATTTTGCCACCTTTTCTTTTGGAAGGGGTAAGCCAGTGAGTTTGCTTGGCGGTGGTTTGTTACTGGCGCAAAACGATTATGCTCAGCTGATGGGGGAGAATCGCGGATGGCTGAGTAACGGTTCGGCCAATTCGATTAAATATAAACTGAAGCTCTTGGCCTATAATCAGCTCCTTAAACCGCAAGCTTATGCGCTACTAAACCGGTTGCCGTTTCTGAGTTTGGGGCAAACCAAATATCATCCACTCAGTAATCTTGCGTATATGGGGGCTGACCAAAAAGATATATTTGCCGCTAATTATGCAAATTATCGAGCGCGGGATAGAAGTTTAGAATACAAGTACAAGCTGTTATTTGATGAATTCAAATTGCAAACCTTGTCCAGTTTTAATGGCTTGCGTGCGGGCCGCCTTTTACGATTCCCACTCTTGTGTCCGAGCAAAAGTGTGCGCGACTTGCTGTTGCAGCAAGGATCAGCGCTGGGGCTCGGTGTTAGCGCAATGTATCAGACAACCATTGAGCAAATCCAGGGCGTGGCTGATTTGGTAAAAATCCACAGGTCTTTGGCAAACGCCAGCTCCTTTGCCGGCAGATTTATCAGTTTGCCGGTGCATGAGCGGGTGAGTGCGACCCACTTGGAGCTATGGCGGGAGTTGTTGGCATCTTTAGGCGGGGCGAGTAACTAATTCCGCTGCCACTTTTTTGATTCTTCCCATTCCCGAGCGACAAGTGCAAGCCGTTGTTCGGCACTTTCGCAATTGTTATCGCACGGGGTCTGGATAATTAAAACACCAAAGTAGCGTTGGTTTAGCACTCTTGCTTTTAACTGCAGTAGTTTGGCAACAAAGTAATCATTAGTTGCACTTTCGCCAATCAGGTATTGCTGGGCCACGGCTACTTTTTCGCGCCCGTTGATCTTTTTCAGCAGATCCAACTTAAAGTTGTTAATTAAAGTCTTCGGCGGTTCGTGTTGGGCTATCCATTCGTCCTTGTTGTAAAGGGTTTCAAAGTAAGGGACTAGTTTTTCATCTCCTTGGGGTTGATATTTAATTAAATCAATTCGTACGGGGATATGATTTATTTCAGTCTCCAATGAATTTATATCTTTAGAAAAGTTGAGGGATAGAGCCACTGCGCTGTCCGAGCGAAGGTTAGTTTGCTGGAGATTGAGGTGGTGCAGCGTTAGCGGGTTTTGTGTTGGGGTTTGGTGGTTGGATGCCAGCATTAGCAGGGGACCAAGGGCGACTATAATGCTGGGTATTATGGGTCGCAACGGCGGTGTTGGCACTTGCAAAAGGATGGGGCGTTTGTTAATCGGCGCAAAGTAGAGCGCCGGAGCCATTATGATAAAAAAAATAAACCAGCCAAACGTTTCATGGTTGTGCATCAAGTCACTTTTCATTTCCGTGTAATAACCAACTACAACGAGCAGAAAAATTCGCAACCAATTTGCAATTAAACCAAGCGCGAGACTGCAGGCTATTACCGCCGTTGTTTGCTTGAATGACGGTATATTCAGGAGGCAGGTAATATACCCCAGGAGCAGTGAAACAGTGAGATAGCGCAAGCCTGAGCAGCCGTCGGCAATTACAATTCGACCGCTGGGAATGAAAATGTTATTTCCTTCAATTAACGCCGTCATATTGGATAGGCTAATTAGCTTGCCTACCACCAGTGAGCTAAGTGTAACTAGTCCGTCGTTAATCAAGGAAAGCAGCGGAGTGGTAAAAAGTAATAGTGCCCAAACGGGCGCCAGGCTCCAGGTTGTTCTGATGGAAGCAGTGGCGGCAACATAGATCGCAAAGGTCGCAACAAAGGTAAGTGCCGAAAGCAGTTCGATTTGGTTAATTTGAAAAAGAAACCATAACAATGAACAGAGGGCCAGGCCCAGGTAAAGGAAAAATCGGGTTAATCTGGAGTCTTGGGTCGATTGTGAAAAATTGGCCTGCCATAAGAAATAAGCAAATAAACCTAGGGTGGGGAGGCCGTGGCTTAGGGCTTGATCCCATTTGGTCCAGCGTACAAACAGGGCCTGCGCGGTTGGGAGGAATAATAGCGTTAGAACAAATAGCAGCCCAAAAATCTGAAGATTTATTCGGTGCTTTAGCGCTGAACCAAACATGCAAACCGGGCTCTGTAATTTATGAATTGAGGATACTGCAGCAACTGGTTAATTAAATCAAACAGCTCTTGGCGCGGATCTCAAAGTTTTAGCGAAAAGAGGTTTTAACAGAGGGGAGGGCTGGTGAGTAATTATAAAGAAGGAGGTCCGAGAGGTGGCTGAGCCACCTCTCGGGCGAGAGATTAAACTCTGCGGCGGGCTGCGCCCAGACACAGCAGTCCGAGTCCCATTAACAGTAATGTACCTGGTTCGGGCAGACGACCTACAGTCACGTCATCAATACCCCAGCCATCATTCATTGAGCTGTTAGAAAAGGTAAAAGAGGCGCCAACGATATTTTTGTCGCTCAAAACGCTGACGTAGCCTTTATTGCCATTGGCCTTTGGATAGCTAATCACGTAGTCAGCAGAGGAGGTGCCGTCATCGTAAATCAGGCGAAGGTTGGCACTTATGTCTGCAGAGTCGGCAATATAGAAGCCAAAGGCGTTAAAGTTGCCACTCAATTGGCCCCCCAATTCCCAAACAACGGTCTTGGCGTCATTGCTATCCAGCCAGAAGTCTGTGACTGAGCCATCGGAAAGGGTTTCGCGGCCATCTTCGCCGGTCACTTTGCTCTCAATCATCAGCTCATTGTTAAACACGTTGCCATCGGCAGTTTGACCGGCAGCAGTCAGGGTAAAAGTACCCACGGCTGTGTCAAATGATGATGCCTTGTTTTCCCAGGAGTGATGCTTGTCAGCGCCAATTACTTGGGCGCCACCCAGGCCGTTAAAGGTTTCTTTAACTACCGGGCTGCCATCAAGCATGCTGAGAAATGAAGACTCGGCACTGGCAGAGTAGCTGAAATTAATAACTGGGCTGGCGCTGGCAGAAGTTGCCGCTGCAAAAATGGCGCTGCCGGCAAGTAAAGATTTAAAAAAAGTGTTCATGGAGTGTCCTTCCTAGAATTACAAAATCTGTCGCTTGTCCATTAAGCTGGATTCGTGCCACTTTTTATTTTTATAATAAAATCATTTGGTTATGTACTTTTTTAAATTGTGGCATGGAGGCCTATGTTAGAAATCTCGACTCTCAAGGAGTCATTACTGCGGATAAATAGGAACAAATTCACTGTAGAGGCCATTGGTATCGTACGCGGCAATCTCAAAACTGGCATCGGCTGGAAGGTTGATAATCGAATAGGTGTTCAGGCTGTCGCCTGCTATATCAATATAGGTAAATTCACGGGCGTCCGGGGTGATATAGCGAATTGCATATCCGCCGATTTCATAGGCGGGG
>CBINKF010000093.1:0-8392 GCA_966251115.1 uncultured Cellvibrio sp. | reverse complement strand
CTCGATTTCGTCGAACAGCACAAAACTGATACCGCCGTGGGTCTCTCGCGGATTTTGCGGCAGGCCCAGCCCCTTGTGGGGAAAATTGGTAACGACCTGCCAGTGGGCTCCGGCGTCGGTACTGCGTTGCAAACCATTGTGGCGGGAGCCGAAATAAAGCGTTTGCGTATTATTGGGGTCCACCGCCAGACGCTCACCCAGACCGCGTCCATCTTCATTGCCGCCCATGGGAAAACTCACCGGAAATACTTTCCAGTGGTCGCCCTTGTCATCCGAGCGAAGAATGGCCGCCTGATCGCGCTTGTACATACCCACAGCGGCGTAAACGCGCTGCGGGTCCACTGGGTCGAGGGCAATGCTCTCCACCCCAAAATAGCTGGACTCTGCAAAGCCATCCTGAAGCGGAATCCAGCGTTGCTGGCTCTGTTGCCAGCGATAGATACCGCCCATGTCGGTACGCAAGTAGGCCAGGCCTGGTTCAAGCTGGCTATAAACGATATTCGGGGCAAATCCACCGGCACCGACGCGCACGCTCTTCCATTGATACCCCGCCAGGGGCTCCGCAAAAGCTTGGCTCAAAATCGCGCTGGTAATCACCAGCAGAAGCCCAAGTGTTGGCTTTAAAAATATATTAATATCAATTCTATTTATCATATATGTGTTACCTGTGGAGGCATTTAAGTAGCGGAAAAATAGGTCATTACCTTGGCTGTTTCCTTTGGTATCAGCAATCAACTTTGCCAATCTTTGCTACTAGTAATAAGTCTTGCACTGATAAAAAAATTACCCTATTATGGACCTAATAGTCATATATACCATATAAAACCTATTGCCTGATAACTAATGGCCTAAATAGGAATAAGCTTAGGTAGGTCTATGTATAGCGGTTCAGCTCAATCCTCTCGCGGAAACTCTTTTTGGCGCTTGCTGCTGACCCTTGCGGCAGTTGCCTTAATGGCAATTGATATGGCCGCAGTGGCGAGCGCGGCAGTTGTGCCTTTGACTATTCGCTTTGATGCTCCAGCGCAAGCATGGGAGCCGGAAGGCTTGCCAATTGGCAACGGTGCTATGGGCGCGGTTATCACGGGCAATGTGCAACAAGAAACCCTGCAATTTAACGAAAAAACGCTTTGGAGCGGCGGCCCAGGTTCCGTGCAGGGGTACGATTTTGGCGTGCCGGCCCAGCCCCAAACCCAGGCGCTGGCCAGGGTACGCAAAACCATTGCCGAGCAGGGCAGTATTAGCCCAGAAGACGCCGCGAAGTTGATGGGGCGCGACACCAAAGGTTATGGCGACTACCAAACCTTTGGCAATCTGGTGTTAACTTTTGCTAAAAATGACAGCCCTGTCATTCGCTATAAGCGCGAGCTTTCGCTGGACAATGCGCAAGTGGTTGTCAGTTACTCCCAAGGTGATGTGGAGTATAAACGCGAGTATTTTGCCAGCTATCCGGATCATGTTATCGCGCTTCGCATTAGCGCCAGCAAGCCAGGTCAAATCAATCTGAGCGCAGCTTTGCAGGTTCCGGATAATCGCAGCCTGGAAATCAACGCGAAGAGCAATCGCCTCACGGCGAGTGGCAAGTTGAACGACAATGGTCTGGAATATGAAGCACAGATCGCGCTTATTCCACAGGGCGGCAAGCTGACGTCTGGCGATGGCAAGCTCGACGTGCAAGGCGCTGATAGCCTGGTGATTTTGCTAAGCGCCGCCACCAATTACGCGCAGCATTACCCCGATTATCGAGGTAAAAATCCGCACCAGTATGTGCAGCGCGTGGTGGACGCCGCCTCGCAAAAAAACTTTGAGCAATTACAAGCTCGTCACCAAAAAGATTATCAAGCACTCTATCAGCGAGTTCAGCTGGATTTAGGCCAGCAACCATTGGCGGCTGCGACCCCCGAGCTGCTCAAGCAATATCACCAAGGCAATAGCCAGGTTGATCGTCTGTTGGAGGCCACCTATTTTCAATTGGGGCGCTATTTATTAATCAGCTCCTCCCGCGCTGGCTCGCTACCAGCCAACCTTCAGGGTGTATGGAACAACTCCACCACGCCACCGTGGAACGACGACTACCACGTTAATATTAACCTGCAAATGAATTACTGGTTGGCAGAAACCACCAACCTGGTAGAGACCACCCCGCCGCTGTTTGATTTTGTCGACAGCCTGGTGGAGCCCGGAAAAATCTCTGCGCAAAAAATCGCTGGTGCTCAAGGCTGGACGTTATTTCTAAACACCAATATCTGGGGCTTTACGGGTGTTATCTCCTGGCCCACGGCTTTTTGGCAGCCGGAAGCGGGGGCCTGGCTGGCGCAGCACTTTTACGAACATTATTTATTTTCCGGCGACAAAAAATTTCTTAAAGAGCGCGCTTATCCCGTAATGAAAGGCGCCGCCCAATTTTGGCTGAGTTTTTTAATTGTCGATCCGCGCGATGGCAAGTTAGTTGTCAGTCCCAGTTTTTCGCCAGAGCAGGGGCCTTTCACCATGGGTGCAGCTATGTCGCAGCAAATTGTGGTGGATTTGTTGAGCAATACCGCGAAAGCGGCAAGGCAATTAGGTGATAAGAAATTTCTCGCTCAAGTAAATGCAGCGCTGGCCAAAATAGACACAGGTTTACGTGTGGGTTCCTGGGGGCAGCTGCAGGAATGGAAAGAGGATCTCGACGATCCGAAAAACCAACACCGTCATATTTCCCATTTGTTTGCGCTACATCCTGGCAGTCAAATCGATGTTACCGGCACACCTGAATTATTGCGCGCTGCGGCAACCAGTTTAAATGCCCGCGGCGACGGCGGCACGGGGTGGTCACAAGCCTGGAAAATCAATATGTGGGCGCGCCTGCACAATGGTAATCGCGCCTACAAATTACTGGGCGAGCAGCTGCTGCACAGCACACTACCCAACCTCTGGGACAACCACCCACCTTTCCAAATCGATGGCAACTTTGGCGCGACGGCAGGTATAGCTGAAATGCTTCTGCAAAGTCACAACGGTGTTGTGCGTTTACTTCCGGCGCTCCCGGATTCCTGGCCAACTGGTGCGGTTACCGGTTTGCGTGCACGCGGCGGATTAACTGTGGATATGGGCTGGAGTAAACGCCAGCTGCAGCAGTTAACTATTCATGCCAGTCAATCGGGAAGCGTAAAAATTCAAACGTCTTTATTGGCAAAACCCGTTGCTTTAACAGTTTTGCCGGAAGGAAAAACTCAGTCCATAAAAGTCACAGGCTTGGATGGCGAGTTTGAAGTACAGGGAGGGCGATCGTATCTCTTAACCGCACAACAAACGCAGTGATTGTTTTATTTCTGGGGCGAGCAACCAAAAACCACGGGCACAACCAGAGCGAAATAACCAGTGTAGTTTGAAAAGACTGTGATAGCAGCAGAGTAGCGGAAAAGATGTTGGGGTAGTTTAAAAAACATAACTGGAGAACATCATGATAACTAACAATAAACAAACGTTTCTAAGAAAAAAGTTACCTGTATATATCAAAATGGCTTCCGGCCTGTCGCTGATGGTTGGCGCCCTTGGAGCAGGCCTGCCTGCCCTTGCACAGGATGATGCAGACGGTCAGGTCGAGGAAATTCTAGTTACCGGTCAGCGCGCCATTATTCAATCGGCGCAGGATGTAAAAAAGAATTCATCAATTATTGTTGACTCTTTGGTTGCTGAAGATATTGGCAAGTTGCCAGATCGCAGTGTAACTGAAGCGCTGCAGCGCGTACCCGGTGTATCCGTTGGTCGTTACACCAATAACGATGCCGAGCACCCCGCTGCTGAAGGTAGTGGCGTTGCTGTGCGCGGTTTGACCCAGGTTCGCGCCGAATTAAACGGTCGCGATGTGTTCTCTGCAGCCAGCGGTCGTGGACTTAGCTTTGAGGACGTTCCTGCCGAATTGATGTACGCGGTAGATACCTACAAAAGCCCCTCGGCCGATATGATTGAAGGCGGCCTGGGCGGCACCGTAAACCTGCGTACACGCATGCCATTTGATGCCGATGGTCAGCTAGTCAGTGTGGGTGTTAAGGCCAACTATGGCGATCAAATCAAAGAAACCAACGGTGAATACTCTGGGCTTTACAGCAATCGCTGGGAAACTGGCGCGGGTGACTTTGGTGTGTTGGTCAACCTCTCGTCCTCTGATATAGCTACCCGTTCTGATCAGGTATATTCTCGTGCTTTCCTGCCTCGCACTGTTGATGGTCAGGATGTGTGGGTTTCCAAGGGTGTGGACTGGCGTCGTAACGATTATCAGGGTAAGCGAGAAGGGGGATACTTAGCCCTGCAGTGGTCACCTAATGAGAAAACCGAAGTCTATTTCACTGCGTTTCAAAGCAAGCACGATTCATTTTATGATGAAAACGCTTTTTTCCTTGGTAACCCCACTGGCTCTAACCAAATAATATCTACCGCAACGAATGATTGGATGTATGGCCCAAATGGCGATATGCAATCGGGCCATGTAACAGTTGCTGACCCATCGACTTGGGGCTTGGATTTTGGCACAAGTACTCGCTGGGCTCACAATACTTCTACAACGACCGATTACGCAACCGGAATCAAATGGTCTCCTGACGATCACTGGAAGTTTTCTGCTGATCTGCAATATGTTAAGGCCGAAGCTAATGTGAATGATTATACGCTCGGTCTATTGGTTCAGCCTCCCGAAGGTTATATGAGCGGCATAGGTTCAAAAACACCATCGATTTTGCTCGATGACGGTTATATGTCCGACTACGGCAACTATAGTCTTGGTCAGGAGATGACGCATTTCGAGCGCAATAATGCCGACGCTAAAACTGGGCGTTTTGATGCAGAGTATGACTTTGACGGTGCAATCATTAAATCTGTTAAAGCAGGTGTAAGATATTCTGAAAAAACTGCAGACAATATCAATACACCTTACGATTGGAATACCCGTTATGCCACATGGTTTGGCTTTGACAATTCCACTATTCCCAAAGTTACTGCCCAGCAGGCGGCAGATTATTTGACTCTTTATTCGTTCAAAGATTTCCAGCGTGGAGATGTGCAGGTTCCCGCCGCTGGTTATCTCTACTCGCGCGAAGCCACTAGAAATTTCCGCGCTACTACTGATGCGGTGAATAGTGGTTGTCCGAGCGAATCATTCTCCTGGGCGTGTGATGGCACGGTTTACCCAGACTGGAATATGCTGACTAATCCAGATTACAAAAATGCGCAATCGGAAAAATCTACAGCCATGTACTTGATGGCCAACTATGGTTTTGATGATTTGGCCATGCCAATTGATGGTAACTTTGGTGTGCGTGTCGTACAAACCGATCGTGTGGCCCATGGTCATCTTACTTTTCAAGAAGTTGTATTACCGGGTGGTGGAGCTGTTGTATTGCCTGGATATTCAGAGGACTTTGATGCGAAATTCAATGAATCTCACGTGCTACCAAGCTTTAACTTGCGCTTGAAAATCACTGATGATTTATTTTTCCGCTTCGCTGCCTCCAAGGCAACTTGGGCGCCCAGCTTTGCTGATACCCAGGCTCGCTCGGTAATTGGTCATGATACTAAAGAGGGTGTTGTAACTGCGACCAGTTTAAGTGATTACAAATTTACACTGGATCAAACCACAAACCCCTATCTTAAATCCATGACAGCGAATCAGTTTGATCTTTCGACCGAGTGGTATTTCGATGAGCATGGTGGAATGGCTTACGCTGCGTTGTTTAGTAAGCAGGTCGATGACTTTTTTAGAAGGGGACAAACGCTCTTTACCTTCCCAGATGCAAACGGCGAGCCAAGACAAGGCAGTGCCACTTGGCTTGCTAACGTAGGTTCTGCGGATATAAAGGGTGTTGAAATTGGTGTAAGCAAATTTTTTGATAGCTTGCCTGCTCCATTTGACGGCTTAGGTATTCAAGCTAACTACACCTATATCGATAGCAAAGCCAAGATTCCGGCAACCGTTATTGGAGCATTTCCGATTGATACTGATGCTTCTCGCTATGGGCAACTACCGGTCGATCAGCTTTCCAAAAATGCCTTTAATATTATCGGTATGTATGAGAAGAATGGATTTTCTGCGCGACTGGCCTATTCATGGCGCAGTAAGTACTTAGTCGCTTGGGGTGGAAATGGCTTTGATCCTGACTTTACTATTTCCCATGATCCGGACATCGACGGAACTAAAGCGAGAATTCCAGTGTATAACGATGACTACGGTCAATTGGATGCCTCTATCAGCTACACGTTTATGGATAACTACACGGTAACTGCTGAAGCTACTAACCTGCTAAAAGCAAAAACCGTTGGTATCATGGATCAAAACTCTGCAGGTGATCATGTGGCATATTCCTATGCACAAGATGCTCGCTTTGCTGTTGGTCTGCGCGCCAAGTTTTAATTAGCGTTGTAAAACCTTGCCCTTTTTCAAGGGCAAGGTTTTTTTGCTTTTAAAAAGCATCGCGCTTTGGTAGCTATGTAAACAAGCGTAAAAAACGTCAAATTTCCAAGCTCTTTTTCGCTGGAATCTTTAATATTCCTTCCATAAATCCCACATCGACATCTTTCACAACAATTCGCCCAAAACAAAAAGTGGATAATGAGGTTTCTATGGCGCTCGACAAAAGCTTAAAAACGTCTGTTAAATCATTGGTTATGTTCCTGGGGGTGTTTTCGTCGGTTGGTGTTATGGCTGCTGCGCCATTACCAGAGCTGGTCAGCCAAAACGGTAAGCACATGCTCAAAGTGGATGGTGCTCCCTATCTGGTTTTAGGCGCCCAGGCCAACAACTCATCCAACTATCCCGCCGCGCTTAAGGATGTCTGGCCCAGTGTAGAAAAAATGCAGGCCAATACCCTGAGTATCCCGGTGGCCTGGGAGCAGGTAGAGCCGGTAGAAGGGCAGTTTGACTTTTCCTACGTGGATGTATTGCTCAAAGAGGCACGTGCGCACAACAAGCGTTTGGTGCTGTTGTGGTTTGCAACCTGGAAAAACAACGGTCCGCAATATGCGCCGGCCTGGGTGAAGCTGGATAACAAGCGGTTCCCTCGTGTAGTCACTAAAAATGGTGGCACTGTCAATTCATTGTCCCCGCTGAGCAAAGAAACACTGGCTGCCGATAAAAAAGCCTTTTTGGCCCTGATGAGCCACTTAAAAAAAGTGGATAGCAAAAACACCGTCATCATGGTGCAGATCGAAAATGAATCCGGTACCTGGGGGGCAGCGCGCGATTACTCGCCCATGGCTGAAGCAGTATTTAATGCGCCCGTGCCAGCGGAGCTGGTTAAAAAACTCGGCGTTAAATCTGGCACCTGGCCAGAAGTATTCGGCAAACAGGCCGACGAATTTTTTCACGCCTACCACATTGCAAAGTTTTGCGATGAGTTGGCGGTAGAGGGTAAGGCCATTAAAGCCCTGCCAATGTATGCCAATGCCGCGCTGACTGATCCTTTTAGTGAGGGGGTTCCCGGTGCAACCTTTGAAAGCGGTGGCCCAGTGCATACCTCTATTCCCGTGTGGCGTGCAGCGGCGCCGCATCTGGATTTTGTCGCGCCAGATATTTACAACCCGGATCACAAAACTGTAAGTAAATGGCTGGAGCTTTATTCGCTGCCCAACAACCCCTTGTTTGTGGCGGAGATCGGCAATAAACAGGACTACGGCCGCTATTTATTCTCGGCTTTAGGGCAGGGCGCCATAGGTTTTACACCCTTTGGTATGGATGACTCTGGCTATATGAATTATCCGCTTGGGGAGAAGGTGTACAGCGAACAGATGATTGAAAACTTTGCGAAGTACTACCGCTTGTTTGCCAATTCGGCCAGTGAGTGGGCGCGCCTCAATTACGAAAGCCAGGTGTGGGGTGTGTCTGAGCCGCTGACTAAAACCGAGGTGGATGCCATGAAAGCGGTGCCCGATGCCAGCCAGGCGGAAAAAGACGCTGCCGATAAAAAAATTGCCCAGGCGCTCACCCAAAAATTGGATTTGGGTCTCTGGGATGTGGAGGTGACCTACGGTCGCCCTATGTTTTTTATAGCGCCACCCAAGGGTAATGACCCCGCCATCGGTGGCGCAGCCATTGCCAAGTTGGGCGATAACGAATTTTTGGTAACCGCCTTGCAGGCACGGGTGGAGTTTATGGCATCCAAAGAGCTGCAGGGCCAAAACTTTATGATTGATCGTGTGGAAGAGGGGCATTTTGAAAAAGGCAAGTGGGTGATGGAGCGGGTATGGAACGGCGATCAGGCAGATTGGGGTCTAAACTTTAGCGAGCGCCCACATTTGCTCAAAGTCAAAATGGCCACCTACACCACCAAGTAATATCACCAAGTAATATTTTTAAAAAACCGTTGGAAAGCGAGGATAGAACAATGACATCTGCGAATCAGTGGATTAAAGCCTGTGTGCT